>DATHGL010000251.1:0-14860 GCA_035317625.1 Gemmatimonadales bacterium
CCTGTGTGTCTCCTCGTCGGCTCGCTCCTGACCGTCGCGGCGGGGGCGCTGCACCCCGATCTCGCCGGTGACGGGGCGGCGCAGCTCACCATCATCGCGCAGTGCCACGCATGGCGCGCGATCCACTGGGCGTTCCTGTTCAGCTTCCCCTTGGCTCTCACGGGGCTCGTGGGCTTGGCGCGCGCGCAGGCGACGACGCCGGGCGAGAGCGCGGTGCGCGCCGGTCTCATCGTCGGCACGTTCGCCTACTCGGCGTCGAGCATCATTGTGGCGTTCATGGTGGGGGCGGGGTGGTCGCTGGCGCAGAGCTTCACGCTGGCCGAGGCAGGCATGACCGCGACGCGAGCCGTGTTCCTGTTCGACATGCTCCATCCGTTCGCCCTTGCGACCCAGCGAGTGGCCGGGTTCGCGCTCGGGCTCTCGACCTCTCTCGTCGGGTGGGGCGTGGTCAACGGGAAGGTGTTGCCCCGCTGGCTGGGGTCGAGCGGCGTGGTGGCCGGCGCCGTGGCGATGGCGCTGGCGTTGCTGTTCCGGGAGGACACGAAGGCCGACCAGGCGGCCTTCGTGCTTCCCGTCCTCTGGCAGGTGGTGACCGCCGCCGTCCTGCTGCGGGGCCGTGGCCGCCCGGCGGGCGCTTAGCGCGCCCGCAAACGCACCACGAAGCCGGCCCAGCCGTCCGCGGTATCGGGAGCACGCCGCAGGACCTGCAACGTCACGACGTCCCCCGGCTTGACCTTGCGCAGCGCCTCGCGGAACGCCGTGCGGGTGCGGATGGGCGCGCCGTTCACCGCGACGATAATGTCCGGCCCGCCGGGGTCGTCGCTCGACTGCAGCCGCAGATAGGCGGGCCCATCCGGCGCGACGTCCGTCACCACCAGCCCGCCGCCGCGCTCCACCACCGACCGCAGCCTGGCGTCGCGCGCGTCGTCCTGTGTGAGGGCTTCCACCGAGATGCCGAGCATCTCTTCCTTGCTCGAGGCGTCGCCCTTCGATTTCAAGCCGGCCGTCGCGACCTCGCTGTCCGCCTCGCTCGGCGCGCGCGCGAGCCGCACCGTGACGGTCTTCTTCTCGCCGCCCTGGCGCAGCAGCGTGACGTCGACGGGCTCCCCCGGCCGCTTGAAGCCGACCTTTTGCTGCAGCTGGGGCGTGTTGTCCACCGCTTGGCCGTCCAGCGCCACGATGACGTCGCCGGGCTGAATCCCCGCCTTCTTGGCGGGGGAGTCGTCGCTGGTGTAGCTGTTCACGACCACGCCGGCGATCTGCTTCAGGCCGACCGCGTCGGCGTCCTCCTGGTTGGCGTCGCGGATCGAGATGCCCATCACGGCGCGCTCCACGTGCCCGGTCTTCACCAGCTGGTCCATCACCGTGCGCGCCAGGTTGATCGGGATCGCGAAGCCGTAGCCGGCGTAGAACCCGGTCTCGCTGGCGATCGCCGAGTTGATGCCGACCACCTGGCCGCGGATGTTCACCAGGGGTCCCCCCGAGTTGCCGGGATTGATGGCGGCGTCGGTCTGGATGAAGTCCTGGATCGCGTAGCGCGTCTGCTGGAGCCCCGAGAGCAGGCGGCCTTTGGCGCTGACGATCCCCGCCGTGACCGTGAACGCGAACGCCTCGCCCAGCGGGTTTCCGATCGCGAGTGCCCACTCGCCGACGCGCGTCGAGTCCGAGTTGCCGAAGGCAACCGTGGGCAGGGCGCGCGCGTCGATCTTGATCACCGCGACGTCGGTGTTCGGGTCGGTGCCCACCACCTTGGCGGTGAACTCCCGTTTGTCGTACAGGCGCACGGTCACCTTATCGGCGCCCGCGACCACGTGATTGTTGGTGAGGATATAGCCGTCGGTCGAGACGATGAACCCCGAGCCCGAGCCCTGCTCGACCTGCGGGCGGCGGCGGAGATTCGGGAAAAAGTCCTCGAACCCGGGTGGGAGCCGGCGGGCCTCGCCGCGCTCCACGTGCTGCGAGCGGATGAACACCACGGCCGGCTTCACGTGCTCCGCCACCGTCACGAAGGCATCCCCGAGGTCGCTCACCGACTTCACGGCCGGTGCGACGAGGGGCGCCGTGGTCTGGGCCGGAAGGCTCGAAACCGCCGCGCCGCCCTTGCTCGGCAGGTTGAGTGTCGAGGCGAACGCCAAGCCGAACACGAAGGCGATCGCCACCAGAGTTCCGAACTTGAGCCAATCCCGCGTACGTGCAGACATCGCCGTCTCTTCCGTTGAAGGGGTGTTACTTCTTCTTGTCGTCGTCCACGATCTCATAGTCGGCGTCGACGACGTTCTCTTTCTTGTCCGTCGGGGCGCTCTCCGCCCCGCCCGCCGGCTGCTCCGCGCCTGGCGCTCCCGCGCCCCGCTGGGCCGCATACAGGGACGCGCCTGCCGCGGAGTATGCCTGCTGCAGCTCTTCCAGTGCCTTGGAGATCTCGTCCCCGCTGCCCGAGCGGAGGGCTTGCTTGGCGCCCTCGACGCCTTTGTCGAGCCGCGACTTGAGCGAGGCGTCGAGCTTGTCCACCCACTCTTTGGAGTTCTTGTCCACCTCATACACCAGCGTGTCGAGGCGGTTGCGCCGCTCGATCTCCTCCCGGCGCTGCTTGTCCTCGGCCGCGTGCGCCTCCGCCTCCTTGACCATCTTGTCGATGTCCTTGTCCCCCAGCCCGGACGAGGCCTCGATGCGGATCTTCTGCTCCTTGCCGCTCGCCTTGTCCTTGGCGGACACGTGCAGAATGCCGTTCGCATCGATGTCGAACGTCACTTCGACCTGCGGCACGCCCCGCGGAGCCGGCGGGATCCCCGTCAGCTGGAACTTGCCGATCGTGCGGTTGTCGCTGGCCATCTGGCGCTCGCCCTGGAGCACGTGGATCTCGACCGTGGTCTGGTTGTCCTCCGCGGTCGAGAAGACCTCCGACTTCTTGGTCGGGATCGTGGTGTTGCGGGGGATGAGCACGGTGGTGACGCCGCCCAGCGTCTCGATGCCGAGCGACAGGGGCGTGACGTCGAGCAACAGCACGTCCTTCACCTCGCCCGCGAGCACACCACCTTGGATCGCGGCGCCGATCGCCACGACTTCGTCGGGGTTCACCCCCTTGTGGGGCTCCTTCCCGAAGAAGCTCTTGACGGTCTCCTGCACCTTGGGCATCCGCGTCTGGCCGCCCACCAGGATCACCTCGTCGATCTCCGTGGGCTTGAGCCCGGCATCCTTCAGCGCTTGTTCCATCGGTGGAATGGTCCGCTTCACCAGATCGTCCACGAGCTGCTCGAGCTTGGCGCGGGTGAGCGTGAGGTTCAGGTGCTTGGGCCCCGACTGGTCCGCCGTGATGAAGGGCAGATTGATCTCCGTCTGCATCACGGTCGAGAGCTCCATCTTGGCCTTCTCGGCGGCTTCCTTGAGCCGCTGCAGGGCCATCGGATCCTTGGACAGATCGATCCCCTGGTCGCGCTTGAACTCGGCGACTAGCCACTCCATGATGCGCGCGTCGAAGTCGTCGCCGCCCAGGTGCGTATCGCCGTTCGTCGACTTCACTTCGAACACGCCCTCGGCCAGCTCGAGCACCGAAATGTCGTAGGTGCCGCCGCCCAGGTCGTACACGGCGATCTTCTCTTCCTTCTTCTTATCGAGGCCGTACGCCAGCGCCGACGCCGTGGGCTCGTTGATGATGCGCACCACGTCGAGCCCGGCGATCTTGCCGGCGTCTTTGGTGGCCTGGCGCTGCGAATCGTTGAAATAGGCGGGGACCGTGATGACGGCCTTCTCGACCTTGTGGCCGAGGTAGTCCTCCGCCGTCTGCTTCATCTTCTGCAGGATCATCGCCGAGAGCTCGGGCGGCGTGTAGCGCTTCCCCTGGATCTCGACCGAGGCGAGCCCATTCTGGCCCTCCACGACCTTGTACGGCACGCGCTTCGTCTCTTCCACCACCTCGTTCATCCGCCGCCCCATGAAGCGCTTGATCGAGAATACGGTATTCTGCGGGTTGGTGACGGCCTGCCGCTTCGCCACCTGGCCCACGAGCCGCTCGCCATCCTTCGTGAATGCGACCACGGACGGGGTGACCCGCCCGCCTTCGGCGTTGGGGATGACGACGGGATCGCCACCCTCCATCACCGCCACCACGGAGTTGGTGGTGCCGAGGTCGATCCCGATGATTTTCTCAGCCATGACGAGTGCTCCTTATCCTGGGGTTGATGCGCGCTGCTAACACGTCGTCGCAGAGGCAAGCCCCGTGCCTATGAAAGGTGCCAATCTGACAGTTATCTTACAACCGTGATCCCCTACAAGGACGAGAATCCCACCGAGCTGACCCCGCTCATGACCGTCGGCATCATCATCTTGAACGCCGTGGCGTGGCTGCTCGTTCAGGGCGCCGGCGCGGCCGAGCCGCTGGCGCAGTCAGTCTGCCAACTCGGACTGATTCCCGGGGCGGTGCTGGGCACGGTGCCGCCCGGCACCGCCGTGCCGCTCGGGGAGGGCCTGCAGTGCGTGCTCACCGCCGGCCCGAACTGGTGGACGGTACTCACGTCGATGTTCATGCACGGGGGCTGGCTGCACATCATCGGCAACATGTGGTTTCTGTGGGTGTTCGGAAACAACATCGAGGACTCGATGGGACACACGCGGTTCGTGGTGTTCTATCTGCTGTGCGGAGTGGCGGCCGCGGCGACCCAGTTGTTCGTCGATCCCGGCTCCCGCGTCCCGATGGTCGGGGCATCAGGGGCGATCAGCGGGGTGATGGGGGCGTACGTCGTGCTGTACCCGCTGGTGCGGGTGCACACCTTGATCACGCTCGGTTTCTTCTTGACGACCGTCACGCTGCCCGCCTACGTGATCCTCGGCTATTGGTTTGTGCTGCAGCTGCTGCTCGGGACCGTCGGCGCCGTCGCCGGCACCCAGGGCGGGGTGGCGTTCTGGGCGCACGTCGGCGGGTTCGTCGCCGGGCTCGTGCTCATCAAACTGTTCGTGAATCCCGAATACCTCGCCCGCCGGCGCGCGCCCGTCATTATTCTTCCGCGTGGTGCTTGATCGTCTTTCCCTCCACCACGAACACGACGTCTTCCGCGATGTTGGTGGCGAGATCCGCCACGCGTTCGAGGTTGCGGCTCACGAGGAACAGCTCCATGGCGGCCCCGATGATGTGCGGGTCCTCCATCATGTGCGTCAGCAGGATGCGGAACACGGAGTGGTGCAGGGCGTCGACGGAATCGTCGCGCCGGCAGATCTCACGACCCAGGACGGCATCGCCGCGCACGAAGGCGTCGAGCGCGCCCGACAGCATGGCGCGCGCCTGCCGCGCCATCTCGAGCAGCTCGGGCTCCGGGGCGATCAGTCGGGCGCTCAGCAATCGCTCAGCCGACTGCGCGATGTTGACGGCGTGGTCGCCGACGCGCTCCAGATCGTTCGCGATCTTGGTGGCGGCGACGAGCAGGCGGAGATCGCGGGCCATCGGCTGCTGGGTGGCGAGCAGGTCGATCACCGTCTCCTCGATCTCGAGCTCGAGGGCGTCGATCACGCGATCGCCCGCGATCGCCTGGCGTGAGAGCTCGGCGTCGCGCTTCAACAGCGCATCGAGCGCGCGCCCGAGGGCGTCCTGGGCCTCCCCGGACATCGTGAGGAGCTTCGCTTTGAGCTCGGACAGCTCGTTGTGGAAGTGGCGATGCGCGAGGGCAGCATTCATCCGAACCGTCCCGTGATGTAGGCCTCGGTACGCTCGTCCGTGGGCCTCGTGAAGATCTGTTTGGTATCGCCGAACTCGATCAGGCGGCCGAGATAGAAGAAGCCGGCGAAATCCGACACGCGGGACGCCTGCTGCATGTTGTGGGTCACGATGACGATCGAGTAGCTCTGCTTGAGCTCGACCATCAGCTCCTCGATCCGCTGTGTGGCCGCGGGATCGAGCGCCGAGCAGGGCTCGTCCATCAGGAGCACCTCCGGCTCGTTGGCGAGCGCCCGCGCGATGCAGAGGCGCTGCTGCTGCCCGCCCGAGAGGCTCGTGCCCGGCGCGCGCAGCCGGTCCTGCACTTCGTCCCACAGCGCGGCCTGCCGCAGCGCGCGCTCGACCCGCTCCGGCATCTCCCGCTCGGCCGCGAGCCCGTTAATGCGGGGCCCGTAGGCCACGTTGTCGAAGATCGTCTTGGGGAACGGGTTCGGCTGCTGGAACACCATGCCCACCTCGCGGCGCAAGGCCACGGGATCGGTGCCGCTCGAGAATACCGAGACCCCCTCGAGCAGGATGTCGCCCGCGTGGCGCGTGTGGGGGATCAACTCGTTCAGCCGGTTGATCGAGCGCAAGAACGTGCTCTTGCCGCAGCCCGACGGCCCAATCAGGGCGGTCACCGCCCGGCGCGGCACCTGGAACGTCAGGTCGAACAGCGCCTGCGTGGCGCCGTACCAGAAGCCGTACGCCCGAACGTCGATGACGGGAGTCGGACGGTCGGTCGGTCGGACGGTCGGACGGTGCGAGCGTCCGATCTGTCCGATGGTCCGACTGTCCGTCAATCCGACTGTGGTCATCCGAACCTCCCGGTAATGTATGCCTCCGTGCGCTCCCGCGTCGGTTTGGTGAACAGCTCCTCGGTATGGCCCACTTCCACCAGGTAGCCCATGTAGAAGAAGGCCGTGTAGTCCGAGACGCGCGCGGCCTGCTGCAGGTTGTGGGTCACGATCACGATCGTGTAGTCGGCCTTGAGCTCGTGACACAGCTCCTCGATGCGCTGCGTGCCGGCGGGGTCGAGCGACGCGGTGGGCTCGTCCAGCAGCAGCACTTCGGGCTCCGGCGCGAGCGCGCGTGCGATACAGAGGCGCTGCTGCTGGCCGCCCGACAGCGCCAGGGCGCTGTGCCGCAGGCGGTCCTTCACCTCGTCCCACAGGGCCGCCCGCCGCAAGGCGCGCTCGACCATCGCGTCCAGGTCAGCACGGGCGCGTCGGCCGTTCACGCGCAGGCCCGCCGCCACGTTGTCGTAGACCGACATGGTCGGGAACGGCGTGGGCCGTTGGAACACCATGCCGATGCGGCGCCGCAGCTGAACGGGGTCGACGGACGCGTCGTAGATGTCGTCGCCGTCGAGCCGCACCGTGCCGGTCACCCATCCGCCCTCGGACAGCTCGTGCATCCGGTTCAGGCAGCGCAGGAACGTGCTCTTGCCGCAGCCGGACGGCCCGATGATGGCGGTGACGGTGCGCGCGGGAAACAACAGCGACACGTCGTCGATGACGGCGCGCCGGCCGTACAGGGCCGTGAGCCGCACGGCTTCGAGCTGCAGCTGGACGTCAGCGAGCGGCGCCATGACGTTGCCGGATGGCCCAGCGGGCGGAGACGGCGAGGAGCAGCACCAGAGCCATGAGCACGAGCGCCGCGGCCCAGGCGAGGCGATGCCACTCGTCGAACGGCCCCGTGGCATAGGTGAAGATCTGGAGCGACAGCGTCTGCATCGGCTCCAGGATGCTGGTGCTGAAGTTCAGGTTGCCGAGGGCGGTGAACAGGAGCGGGGCCGTCTCACCCGCGATCCGCGCGATGCCGACGAGGCAGCCGGTGAGGATCCCCGCCAAGGCGGTGCGCGCGACGATGCGCAGCGACGTGCGCCACCGGGGGTAGCCGAGGGCCAGGGCGGCCTCACGCAGCGAATGGGGGACGAGGCGCACCATTTCTTCCGTCGTCCGCGCGATCATGGGGACCATCAGGGCGGCCAGCGCCACGCTCCCGGCGAGCGCGGAGAAATGGCCCATCGGCTTGACGAGCCACGTCCAGGCGAAGATCCCGACCACGATCGACGGTGTGCCGTTCAGGACGTCCGCCACGAACCGCACCGTCCAGCCCAGCCGCCCGGAGCCGTACTCCGCGAGGTAGAGTCCCGTCCCGATGCCGATCGGCAGGCCGATCAGCGCGGCGAGTCCCACGATGATCCCGGTCCCGACGATCGCGTTCGCCACGCCGCCGCCCGACTGGCCGGCGGGGACGGGGTTCGCGACGAAAAAGCGCCAGTCGAGCGACGACGCGCCCTTGGCGATCAGATGCCCGACGATCAGCACGAGCGCCAGGACGGCGCCGAGCGACAGCACGCCCACCAGACCGGTCATGAGGCCGCTGACCACGCGGCGCCGCAGGCGGCGGGCGCTCACAGCGCGCGGCTCCCGACGGCCGTGCCCCGCGCCACGCGCCAGATCATGAGGCGCGCCAGGGCGTTGACGAGCACGGTGATGACGAACAGGATGAGGCCGACCTCGAACAGCGCGGAGAGGTACAGATTGGTGGTCGCTTCGCTGAATTCGTTGGCGATCGCCGCGGCCATGGTGTAGGCGGGCTGGAGGACCGAGAGCCCGATGTCGTGGCGATTGCCGATCAGCATCGTCACGGCCATCGTCTCACCCAGGGCACGGCCGAGGCCGAGGATGACCGCGCCGATCAAGCCCGCGCGGCCGTACGGCACGACGACGGTCCACACCGCCTCCCACCGCGTCGCCCCCATGCCGAGCGCCGCTTCGCGCTGACTCGTCGGCACGGCGAGCAGCACTTCGCGCGACACGGCGGCGATGTAGGGCACGATCATGATGGCCAGAATGACGCCGCCCGCGAGGAGGGAATTACCGTAGAACACGCCCTGGAAGAACGGCGTCCAGCCCAGCGCGGCGCGCAGCGGCGGCACGACGTAGCCGCGCAGGAACGGGATGAGCACGAAGACGCCCCACAGGCCGTACACCACGCTCGGGATCGCCGCGAGCAGCTCGACCAGGAATGCGATCGGCTGGCGCAGCCACTTCGGGGCGAACTCGGTGAGGAAAATCGCGACGCCGAGCGCCAGGGGGACCGCGATGAGCAGCGCGAGCAGCGAGGAAGCGAGCGTGCCGAAGATCATCGGCGCCGCGCCGAAGACGCCCGCCACGGGGTCCCACACCGACGACCACAGGAAACGGAAGCCGAACCGCGCGATCGCCGGCCGGGCGCTCACGACCAACTCGCCCACGAGCGCCAGCAGCAACAGCGGCAGCGTGAGAGCCAGCGCGGTGAGCACGCCGCGATACACGCGGTCGGCCAGATTCGCCCCGCGCAGCAAGTGCCAGCGGGGCTCGGGTGCGGCCACGGGATCCAGTGGAAGTGCCGTCATCGAGCGGAAACGTATCCGGCCTGTGTCACGGGACTGTAACGGCGGGACCCGAAAAACAACCCCCCCGCAGGCGAATACCGCCGTGCGGGGGGTGAGCGACAGCCGGAAGGAGGGTTACCGGGCTGCCGTCATCCAGACCGACTTGCCGCCGGCCGTGACCGTCTTCAAACGCGCTTCAATCCACGGTCGGAGCTGCTTCGGCAGCGGCGCATACCCGAGCGGCTCGGCGCGCGACTGACCTTCCGTCTCGGCCCACCAGACGAACCGCACGAGCGCGCTCGCCTTGGCGGCGGCGTCGTACTGCTTGTGGAGCAGGAACCAGGTGAAGCTGGAGATCGGATACGCCTTCTCCCCATCCGCGTTCGTGATGGACACGCGGAAGTCGGTGGTCGGGCCCATCACCTGCATCGCACCGGCCGCCGCGGCGGTGATGCTCTCCAGCTTGGGTTCGATGAACTTCCCGGCTTTGTTGCGCACGATCCCGGCGGGAAGCTTGTTGATCATCGCGTAGCCGAGCTCGACGTAGCCGATCGCTCCGGGGGTTTGCCGCACCGTCGCGGTCACCCCCTCGTTCCCCTTGCCGCCCAGGCCGACCGGCCAGTTCACCGACGTGCCACGGCCGACCTTCTGCTCCCACTCGGGACTCACCTTCGACAGGTAGTCGGTCCAGATGAAACTCGTCCCCGACCCGTCGGAGCGGTGCACCACCACGATGTCCTGGTCAGGGAGTTTCACTCCCGGATTCACCGCGGCGATCCGCGCGTCGCTCCACTTGGTGACCTTCCCGAGGAAGATGTCGGCGAGTACATCGGGCGTGAACCGCAACGTCGCCTGCACGTCGGGCAGGTTGTACGTGGGCACGTCGCCGCCCAGCACGGTGGGAATGTGCAGCACGTTGCCGCTGATCGCCGTGATGGCCGAGTCTTTCATCGGGGCATCCGTCGCACCGAAATCCACGGTGCCGTCGGAGAACTGGCGGATGCCGCCGCCCGAGCCGATCGACTGATAGTTGAGCTGCACGTCCGGGTGCGCCTGGTTGTATGTCAGCATCCAATCCTGATAGATGATGTTCGGGAACGTGGCGCCTGCGCCGTTGAGCTTCACCTGAGCCGTCGCCGGGGCGGCGAGGGCCACGGCGGCGGCCAGCGCGATGAGCGTAGACTGCTTCATGGGTCGTACCTCGTCCTGGTTAGAACGTGAACTGTGTTTGGAACAGGGCCTGGGACCTGGTCGCGTAGTTCGCGGCATTCAACGGATCGGTCTGATAATTCGCGTAGTCCCAGTCCCCGAGTAACCGCCAGTTCGGTGTCAGCTGATACGACACACCGCCGATGAAGCGCGTCTGCTTGTCGGTGGCGCCGGCTTGCAGGTGCGTGATGTCGACGCGACCGAGGATAGCGACTTTGGAGGCGGGGACCTTGTAGACGCCGAACGCGCTGTAGACGTGGCCGTTGATCGCGCCCTGCGGACCGCTCTGCGCCGACGCAGCCTCCCCGGCGAGGCTGAGGTGCTTGGACCGGTAGGACACCATGCCCAGGTAGCGATTGCGCTGCGCGTTCCCCGCGGCCCTGCCGTAGCCGGCGTAGCCCGTGACACGTAGTCCGCCGACGCGACTGGAGTCGTCCGTGTCGAGCAGCCGCACCGACACGCGCGCCATCACGTCCTTGCCTTGGCCGACCTCTGGGCTCCTGTAGAACTCTCCGTTCACCACGGTCAGCTGAAAATTGACTTTGTCAGGACCCCACTTGCCGTCGACTCCCACCCCGACGTCGGACGCCGAGACGTAGCCGGCTCGCTCCATCGCCATCTGTCCCTGCATGCGATAGTCCCACAGCGCCTCTTCCCAGTCGATCCACGGTGTGTGGATCTGGCCGACCTTGAACGTGAGCGGACTGCCCTGCGGCGTGTATGTCGCGAAGGCGTACTTAAGGCGGTAGCCGAGCGAGCCGTCGCCGTTGCGGTAGATGTCGGCCGTGACCCGCGTGCCCACGCCGCCCGAGAACTTCCCGAGCACATTCACGTACGCGCGTGTGACATCGAAGCTGTTGAAATGATTGACCGAGTCTTCAAGCTGGTAGACGTACTGTGTATAGACCAGGCCGCCAACCGTCACCTGCGGTGGCTGACTACCTTGCGCGGCTAGCGGGGCAGCGCCCGCCGCGGCGGCCACGACGGCCACCCCGAGCGCCCGACGAATGGAGAACGGCATTGGGTGTCTCCCCTCCTTGGGGAATGAGTTGTGGTGCTGGTGCAGCATCGCGGGGAAACGAAGCTCGCGCGCGTCACGGCTCGGCGCGCGGCGTGTAACGAGCCGGTAACGGGAGCCGGGGGCGTGGACCGCGTGCTCGTTCCCGAGCGCTACGGTACACGCCGCGCTGCTGAATCGCCACGCCGGAAGCGGTATCCGGCTCCTCGAACGGTCCGTCAGCGGCAAAGCTTGACGAACCTGTGACGCGCGGACCGTCCGGCCGTGATGCGCGATGCCGACGTTGTCGCACGTCCACAAGTCGTGCCCCTCATCTCTTCCAATCGAGGTCCGAAACAATGAAGCGGTTCTCGACACTTTCGTCTTGAAAGAGCCTAGCGGAGGAGGCGCGTCGCAGCGATGGCGCCGCCGAGTCCCAGAACGACGCCGGCCAGCACGTCACTCACGTGGTGCACCCGCAGCGCGACGCGGGAGTAGGCGACCAGTGCGGCCACCGGGATGACGATCGGCCCGGCGCTGGGATGGGCGAGGGCGACGCTGACGGCCACCGCCGTCGCGGCGGCAGCGTGACCGGAAGGGAACGAATGAGGATCGGGCAGATCGACCAGCGCGAGCGGGCGTCCGCCCGCGTCGCACGGCCGCGCCCGCGCCACGGCGCGTTTCAACAGCTGGACGAAGACGTGCGACCCGGCATTCGCGAGGAGGGCGGTCAGCCCGAGGCGCGGCTCCCTGAGCGCGACCAGCACCAGCCCGACTGCGAGCGTGGCCCGCGCGCCGCCGAGGTGCGTGATCCAGTGCATCACGCTGGGCGACACGGCGTCGGCACGGAGCCCGTCGGCGAGGATGATCACTAGGCGGCGCAGGGGGACGTCCTCCGTTCGTTCAGGCCGGCCAGCAGGGCGTAGCGCTCGAGCAACTCCGCGTTCTCGTGCACGACGTCGCGGGTCAAGGCGTGGTCGCGCCCGGCGGCCGCGAGCGCCAACCGGGTAATGGGGTCAGCGACGAGTGCGACGATCGCATCCGCGTAGCCGTGCGAGTCGTGCGGCGACACCAGCAGGCCCGAGCTCCCCGGCCGGATGCTCTCCCGGAAGCCGCCTGCATCGGCGGCGATCACCGCCACGCCGGACGCCATCGCCTCGAGGGCCACCAGCCCGCAGGTCTCCGTAGGCGACGGGAACATGCACACGTCCGCGCTGGCGTACAGCGTGGCGAGGTCCGCGCGCGGCAGGAACCCGAGCAGCCGGATGAACGGCAGCTCGGCTTCGAGGCGCCGGGCCTCGGGACCCTCGCCTGCGACGACGAACGTGGCACGCTGGCCGAGCACCCAGCGCGCGTGGCGCCACGCCTCGATCAACACCCTCAGGTTTTTCTCGTGCGCCAGGCGGCCCACGTGCAGCACGATCACTGTCTCGTCACCGCCCGCGAGCCAACGACGCCAGGAGGGGTCGCGCCGTCCCGGGTGGAAGAAGTGAGGATCCACGCCGCGCCCCCACAGGGCTGCGTGCGTCAGGCCGCGCCGGATCAGGTCGTCGCGGACCGCCCCTCCCGGTGTGAAGGTCACCTGCGCCGGACGATGAAACCATTGGAGCCAGCGCCACACCACGGGCTCGAGGAAGCCGACGCCGTAATGCCGGCTGTATTCGGGAAAGTTCGTATGGTACGACGTGACCAGCGGTATGCCCCGCCGCAGCGCGTAGCGACGGCCCGCCAGACCGAGGGCGCCCTCCGTGTGCACGTGTACGACGTCGGGTGGCGACGCGTCGAAGAACTCGGCGAGCCGGCGGAACGGCGGCAGCGCCATCCGGATGTCCGGGTACAGCGGGAAGGCCGCCGACGGGATGCGCAGCTCCCCTGTGTCGCGCGGCACCGGCGTTGCGGGATACCGTGGGGCGACGAGCACCGCCTCGTGGCCGCGCCCGCGCACCAGGGAGACGATGCGGCTGACCACGGTGGTCACCCCGTTGACCTGCGGGGTGTATGTGTCGGACACCAAGCCGATGCGCACGCCAGGACGATGCGCGCGCTCGGTCAAGCGCCGGCTACGGCGCTGTGACGGCTTGGTAACGGCCGGTCAGATCGCCACGTCGGCCGTGGGAAAGAAGATACGGACGGTGGTGCCGCGGCCCAGGGCGCTCCGGGCCTCCACCCGGCCCCCGTGCGCTTCCACCAGGTGCTTGACGATGGCGAGGCCGAGCCCGGTGCCGCCCTCCTCGCGCGAACGCCCGGGATCGGCGCGGTAGAACCGCTCGAAGATGCGGGGCAGGTGCTCGGGGGCGATCCCCGAGCCGGTGTCGGCGACCGCGACGGTCACGCCGCCCGGCTCCGGCTCGACCGAGACGGCGATGCGGCCGCCGGGCGGCGTGTGGCGCAGGGCATTATCGAACAGATTCGTCAACACTTGACGCAGCGCGTCGGGATCGGCCGAGACCTCGCGGCCGTTGCCGGCCGCCGCCGTGAACTCGACCCGCCGCTCGCGGGCGCGGTCGGCGAACGCGGCCCAGGCTTCGCCGGCCAGTCCTCCCACGTCGACGCGCGCCACGGTCGGTTGCCAGCGGCCCGATTCGATACGTGACAGATCCAGCAAGTCGTCCACCAGGCGCTGCATGCGGCGGGCGTTGCTCAGGATGGTGCGGGCGAACCGCTCGGTCTGCGTGCCCGCGCTCGCTTCGGTGGCGAGCGTCTCCGCGTACCCGGCGATGGACGTGAGCGGCGTCTTGAGCTCGTGGGACACGTTCGCGACGAAGTCGCGGCGCACCGCCTCCAGGCGGCGCAGCTCGGTCACGTCGCGGATCACGAGCAAGGCGCCACCGTTCGGCAGCGCGCGTCCGGTGACGAGGAGGGTGCGCCCGTGGCGCTCGAGCTCCCGCGGGTCCGCCTCCCGGCCGGCGAGCACGGCTCCGACCAGGTCGCGCGCCGCCTTTTCGTGGAACAGCTCCGCCAGCGCAGGGAACGAATCGTCGGGCCCGTACCCCAGCAGCCGCCGCGCCGCCCGGTTGAGCGTGACGATCGCGCCGTGGGCGTCCGCTGCCACCACGCCGTCCGCCATCGTCTCGATGAGGGTCGTCGTTTCCTCGCGCTCGCGCACGAGATCGGTGAAACGCTGGTCGAGCTGCTGGTGCATGGCGCGCAGCGCGACGATGTGCTGCGCGACTTCGGGCACGCTCGAATCAGGAAAGACGGGCGACCGCCCGCCCGCGATCGCTCGGGCGGCGTCACCGAGCTGCACCAGGGGCTGCGCCACCCCGCGTGCGAGCAGCCAGGCGAGCACCCCGGCGGCGAGGAGCGCCCCGAGCCCGGCGAGGGCCACGGCCCGCTCCACGGCGGCCACCTGCTCGTCCACGGCCGCCAGGGTGGTCGAGACCCGGACCACGGCGAGCCCGGGGGGGCCGCCGCCCACGGCCACGTACAGACGTCGCTCGTTGGTGGACGCGCTGAGACGTTCGCTGCGGCCGACGGCCCCGGACAGCGCCTGCTGGATCTCGGGACGCATCAAGTGGTTCTCGAGCTGCCCGAGCTCCGCTCGGTCGAACTCCGTGTCCCCCCGGACCACACCCCGGGGGTCGACGAG
>DATHGL010000252.1:0-12601 GCA_035317625.1 Gemmatimonadales bacterium
ACATCCCGACCCCCACATCGCATCCCACGCTTCCGTCGATCGTCAGCTCGCCTCCCGCCATCCCGGCGCCGATGGCTTCCAGGCGCGTGAGATCGCCATCGACCCGGACCACGCGCGAGCGCCCGCCTTCGACCTTGAAGAAATCGCCCAGCCGGCCGGGCCGACCGCCGTGCATGACCGGCAGCCCGGCGATCTCCTTCGCGTCGAGCCCCGCGAACCGGTCGGCGGCGATGCAGTCCGCGACCAGCGCGTGGGCGGGGCGCACGGCGAGCGTGAGGGTCACCGCGTCGCTCATGCCAGGATTTTCCGCAGGTGGAAGTGATGCGGCCCGAGCTTCCCGCCGAAGTTCGCCGCCGTGATGGTGTGCACCCCCGACCGACACGCCGCCCGGATGCCGGCGCGCATCGCCGCCTCGATCGCGGGGCCATCCGTCCCGTCCAGGACGATCTCGAGCGCGCTGTTCACCCCCTCGGGGAGCCGGGACTCGGTGATCGCGCGGAGCGTGGGGTCGAACGGGTCGTTGGTCGTGGCCACCATCTTCCGGTAACGCTTCGAGCCGACCTTGCTGCCGCTCCGCACCACACCGCCAGGGAACGGCAGAATGACGCCGGTGAGGTTCGTCATCGCGTCCACAGCGGCCTCCGCGGCCGCGAGCGCCGCATCGGCGTCGCCCGCCAGGATCAGAAAGTTGCCGCCGCCCACGCCCTTCAGCATCCCGAATGTTTCCTCGACGAGAAACTCCCCCTCCATGACCGGCAGGCGCCAGTAGCGCTTCCCGCCGATCACCTTGCTCGCCTGGAACCCGTCGCCGAACACGCGCAGCGCCTTCCCCACGGCCAGCCGGTCGGGAACATCCGGCAGCCCGTCGAAACACGCAGTCGTCGGGCAGGTGAGCACCGTCTGGCCGATCCGCACGATCAGTTGTTGCGGGAGGCTCTCCTTGTCCATCGTCAGGAACAGGACACTGACCCCCGGTCGCCCGTCGGGCGTCTCGGCGGGCGTGAGCTCCCGCTCGATGCCCGCCTCGCACTTGCACCCGATCACCGACGTCGCGAACCCGGTGAGCTTGGTCGCAGCCTCCCGAGCCCACTTCGCCGTCCGTCCCGTGATCACGAGCCGAGCGACCCGCATCGTGAACGCTTCGGCGAACGTGTCCTCGATGGCGACCCCGTTGATCTTCATGCCACCGGCTCCGCCCCGTAGTTCTCGAACGAGACGCTGGCGTACCGATCGAAGAAGCGCTTCACGTCTTTCGCCGCGGCCGCGTCGACCTCGGGCCGCACGGCCAGGCGCCGCCCCGCGGGCGCGCGTCGCAGTTGCCCCTCCTCGACGACGAGCGTCCCCGCCTTGAGCACGTAGCGCGGCGTGGCGAACATCCTCGCTCGATCGGCGTCGTTCGCGTAAATCGTCACGTCCGCATCTGCGCCCGGCCCCAGGTGTCCCTTGCTCGTCAAGCCCAGCAGTCGCGCCGGGCCGGCCCGCGTGACGATCGCGATCTCGCCGAGCGTGTATTCGCGCGCTAGTCCATCGAGCAGGGCGCTCTCCGCCAGCAGCTTGTGGTTCACGCCCTTGAGTCGCTCGTCACGGTACGCCCGGTCCATGAGCAGCCGGATCAGCTCGGGATACGACAGGAACGTGCCGCCGTTCGGATGATCGGTGGAGAGCACGACGCGCCAGGGGTCCTTGGCGAGCAGGAACAGCTCGAGGCCCACCGCCCATTGCAACGCGGCGACGGCCGCTCGCTCCTTGTAGGCGTACGGCACGATGCCGCAGCCCGATTCGAGCTCGATGTCCACGTTCACCCACTTTCGCCCGGTGCTCGTGTACAACAGGTGCTCGACCGGCCCGTCCGCGGTGACGGTCGTCGCGGGCCCGAACATCACCTGACCCACGTCCACGCTCGTCTCCGGGTGCGCGTTGACGTACTCGATCACCTCCCGCGCCGCCGACTGCCAGGCCTTGCCCCGCTCCCCGCCATAGCTGTGGAACTGCAGATGCGTGAAGTGGGCGCGCTGCCCCCCGAGGGCCTTCATGCTCTCGAGCGTTGTCGCGGCGTTCCCCGGCTGCCCCAGGTTGTTGCAGTGGATGTGCACCGGGTGCGGCAGTGCGAGTGCGTTCGCGGCACCGGCGAGCGCCTCGAGAATCTTTCTTGGCGTGACCGTGCTCGAGCCCAGCGCGTCGTCCAGGCCGGTCACGTTACGCCGCCCCGCCTCCCCGCTCCCCTTCCACAGCGCGATGCCTCCGGGGTTCACGATCTTGATCGCATACGCCCGGGCAGCGCCCACGAGCCACGCGGCGTAGTCGCGCGCCCGCGCCCCCTCGCCACGGGCGAGCTGGTCGAGCAGGTAGTCGTCGTTGCCGAGCAGCACGTAGAACCCGGCATCGATGATCGGGGTGTCGTCGAGCTCGGCGTGTGCGTGCCGCGCCGCGAGCGGCGCCACCGCCGCCTCCATGACAGTCGTGTACCCGAGCCCCGCATAGCGATACCCCGTCGCGAACGTGCTCGGCAGCGTGCCACCCGTGCCGGAGCGCGCCGGCGCCCCGTCCTCGAGCCGGGGTGCGGGCACCGGATCGGCGGCGTGCTCTTCCGGCAGCAGCCGGCGCGCGTGGTTCACGCTCGACCCCGCGACGTGCGCGTGGATGTCCACGCCGCCGGGCATGACGACCATCCCCCGGGCGTCGAGGCGCGGCGCACCCTGCGGCAGGTCGGCCACGATGCGGTCGCCCTCGATGCACACGTCGCGCACCGCCCCGTCCACACCGTTCGCGGGGTCGTACACGGTCCCGCCCGCGATGCGGAGCCGCGTGGGCTGGCTCATGCGCCGAGCCGCTCGCGCAGGGCGCGGACCGTGGCCAGGGCCGCGTGCGGGGCTTCGAGCGACGGCCGCAACGGCAGGGGGACGTCGTCCATCCGGAACGCGAGGCCTCCCTCGTGGATGCCCGCCACGCCCGTGTCGATCGCGACGACGGGTTGGAACGTCGCGGCGCTCGCGCGCGGCCCGATCGCCGCAGTGCGCACCGCGGCGAGCCGTTCGGCCACGGGCTCTGGCAGCGTCGCGGCGGCGCCGACCACGAGGGCGGCGTCGATCTCTCCCGCCGCGAGCAGGGCTGCGGCGCCTGCACTCGGGCGGTAGCTCGGATGCCCTCGGGCAAAATCCACGGCGAAGGGGAATCCCGTCAGCCAGGTCAGCACGGCGTCGGCGCCGGAGCGGTTGCCGCCGCCGCGCAGCGTGGCAAGGGCACACCGGGTGGGGCCGTTCAGCGCCTGGGCCAGCGTGACCAGCGCCTCGGCGCGGTCGCGGTCGGATGGTATCGGGCCTGGCTCCCCGTCGGCCACGATCGCCGTGTAGCGGGCCTGCGTCATCCGGCGGGCCAGATCGATCGCAGTGCCAAACCGCCCGCCGTACTCCGCCGCGCGGCCCTGCACCGTCGCGCGCATCACGCCGAGCGCATCCACTTCCTCCGCCGCCCCGAGTGCGACGCGGATGTCCGCGTCGGCGGGTCCGCGACTCGCGCCGACGTCCACCGCGGCGACGGTGCGGCTCTTCCGGCCGCTCGGGGTCTGGAGGCCAGCCGGCTCCACGGCATAGCGTGACGCGAATCGCGGGTACCGCTCCGCTGGATCGACGCCCCAGAAGACGACGAGATCCGCCCGCTGGCGGATCTCGCCGAGCGTGGCACCGGCTCGCCCGCGGCGCTGGGCCGCCAGCACGCCGACGGCCGCCGTCGCCGCGAGACTGTCGATGGCGGCATGCAGCCGGTCCGCGATGGCCACCGCTTCGCGCTGCGTCTCGCAGGAAATGTCTCCCGCGAGGTAGACCAGCGGGCGCTTCGCGCCGGCGAGGAGCCCCGCAGTTTCCGTGAGCGCCTGCTCGAGCGAGGCGGTGCGGGCATGCACGCGGATCTCCGCGGGGACGGCCCCGTCGCCGAACCACGTGACGCCCAGGGCGCACGCGCTCCGCGCCTCCGCGATCCGTCCCCGTTGCACCACGATCGTGATGTCGTCACACGCGCACCCGCAGCCCAGACAGGTGACGTGCTCCAGGTCGCGCGCGCTCATGCGGTGCGAGCCTCGGAACGGGCGAGCGTGCGGTATACCCGGGCGGCACGCCGCTCGAGGGCCGCGTGGCAGGCCGCGACGTCCGCACCCCGCGCGAACACCGTGCAGACGGGATGGCCCCGTCCGATCGGCTCGCCGACGGCAGGCACGTCACGCACGTCCGGGTCGTCGAGCCAGCGTCGCGTGTCGCCGGCGGTCACGTCACGGCGCGCATACACCACGGCCTTCCCGTGCGCTCCCGCAACGCTCGACCGGACGACGTCGACGTCGGGGAGGGCACCGGCGCAGGCCCGCGCATGCGTCTGGAAGATCGAGATACCGCACACCCGCTCGACCAGCTCCATCGACGCCGTCCAGCGCGGGTTGACCTCGACGGCGCGGGGTACGCCTCGCGCGGCGACGAAGTCGATGCCGTTCACGCCCACGAGCCTGAACTCCTCCGTCACGGCGGCGGCCAGCCGGCACGCGTTCCCGAACAAGGGCTCCTCGGGCCGCACCAGGATACTCCCGCTGTAACGGAAGCCCGCCGCCCCGAACGCACGGTCGCCCGCGAGCGCCAGCGACACGCCGAGCGGAACCGCGCGCCGGCCGTCCGCCGCGAACACGATCGACCCCGGAACCCCGGCCATTCGCTGCTGCAGGTAGCTGCCCGCCGGGACGCGGCCGCCGCGCCATCCGACGATGCCGTCGCCGCCGCCCGAGGCCCGCGGCTTCACGAGCCAGCGTCCCCCGAGGCTGCCGCGGGGCGCCGTGCGCCGGACGGCGGGTGTGGGGAAGCCGCGAACCGCGAGCGCTCGCGCCAGCCGCCCCGCATCCCGGACGCGCGCGAGCACGGCGGGCGGATTGCCCCACAGCGCGCCGCCGGCGGCGAGCGAGCGCACGGCGGCGGGATGGTTCTCGAAGCTCGCGACGTAGCAAACGGCGTCCCGCGTCACGTCCCGCGCGGCGGCGAGCGCCGCGCGCACGCTGAACCGGTCACCCACCCGCGCCAGCCGCACCTCGCGGGCGCAGGCTCGCAGATCCAGATCTCCGAAACCGTCCACCGCGACGACGTCGTACCCCGCGCGGGCGGCCGACTGCGCGAAGCCCCGCGTGGACACCCCCGCGAGCAGGACGCGCGTCACGTGAGCCCCAGGCGGCGGCGCGCCTGCTCGCGCGAAATCACGTAGAGGTGGTCGAGGACGGTGCCGCGCGCCTCGCGGATCGCCAGCAACTCGACCAGCTCGCGGTTGGTGCCGCTGGCCAGTCCGTCCGCGATCAGCGCCGCTCCCTGCGCCCCTTCCTTTGCCGTGCGCGCGAACCCCTCGAGCACGCGCGTTGGCGCGAGCGGGTCGAGTCGCTCGCGGATCGCGCGTCCCAACGGCTCGATCCGGGCGAGCCGGCCCGACAGCACGAATTCCTCGAGGGTGGGAACCGAGGTGGCGAGCGCGACCGCCGTCTTCACGACCCCCTCGACGAACGCCTCCCAGGCCACCCGCTCCGCCGGCGTGGTCGGGTGAGCCAGCCGCTCAGGCGACCCGGTCGCGTCGTCCCAGCCCGCGGCGGCCGCGGCACCGCCGCGGAACAGCAGCGCCTTGGGCACGGCGCCCGCGAGGTAGGCGACTTCGCCGTCGAGCGCTCCCGCCGCCCGAAACCCCAGCGGGCCGCCCGAGCCCCCCACGCCGTCCACGATCCGGCCCTCCGCCACCGCCACCGCGGCGGTGAAGGCGCCGCCCAGCTCGAGGAGCACCAGCGATACTGCGGCGAGCGGGCGTGCGAGCCGCCGGGCCTGCTCGGCCACGGCGAGCGCGACGGCGCATACCTTGTCCGCCGTGCCCATGTCCACCCGGTTCACTTTGCGGTGCGCCGGCACGGTGGGGAGATGCACCACGCCGGGCGTGAGCACGACCGGCAGCGTGGAGCCCGCCAGCGCGCGCACCAGGGCCCGCAGTCCGCCGATGCCCCCGGGCTCGCCGGGGGGTGCGAGGAACGCGAGTCGCAGGTCCTCGTCGCTGGCCTCCTGCACGCGGGTGACCGGGAGCCCGTAGCCGGACGGTCCGGCGACGAGGTCCAGCGGCCCCGCTCCCTCGAGCGCGGCGATGAAGGGCGCCAGGTCGGCCAGCGCGTCGGCGGTAGGCCAGGAGCGGTCGAGAAATACGCGGCCGTCGTCGAGTCCGCACACGTCGATGCTCACCGTCCCCGGGTCGATGCCGATGACGCGCGGCATCGGGTCACGGCTTCCGCGCCATCAACTCCCGCGCGACGTCGGCGATGGTCTCGGCGTCCAGCACGAGGTCGTTGCGCTCGAACAGGCGCGCGATGCACGCCTTGTGCACCTTCATCTTGAGGTTCCCGATGGCGAGGGCGCCGAAGCAGATCACCCCTTCCTTCGCGACCCCGTCGTCCATGGCGTCGACGCCTTCCACGCCGAGCGGCGGAACCGCGTTGGCGTCCGCGACGACCTTGAGCCCCGGGCGGCTCACCCATGCTTGCTTCGGAACGAGCATCACCCCCGCGGGTCCGGCGTTGAGGAGCAGCTCCGCGCGCTCGCAGGCGCGGATGGCGTCCTTCGCATCCGGCATCGCGATCGCGCGCACCGTCCCGCCGAAGCGCTTGAGCACGAGGTCACGCGCCCGCTCGCCCGCATCCGCCTTACGCGACGTGATGCACACGTCCGCCCCCGCCTTGGCGAACAGTCCGGCGGCCCGGATCCCGACCGGCCCGGTCCCCGCGACGATCAGGACGCGCTTGCCACGCACATCTCCGGCCGCCTGCACCATCTTCGCCACCGCGGCGACCGCCGTCGTGTTCGAGCCATTCGAGTCGAGCATCGCGGACACGGTGAACGGCTTGAACATGGCGTGCGTCGCGGCGGTGAGCAGCTGCTCGCCCGTCGCGATGTCCGCCCCGCCGACGAACACAGCGGTGTTCTTCAGGTCCTTGGGGCCGCGGGTGAAGATGCAGCCGTGGATCAGGTCGCGGACGTCCGCTGTGGTGATGCCGCCGTAGCTCAGCACCTCCTCGGCGCCGCCGTCGTAGGCGACCACCCGGTCGAACACGCTCGGCAGCTTGGAGCTGTCGAGCTGCAGCAGCAGCTTACGCATCAGGGTTCATGCTCCACGATGAGTCGGCGCAGGGCGCGAAAAGCAGTCGAGGGGCGGCAGTCCCGCCCCTCGACGTGGGATCAGGCGACCGCCGGCGAGATCACCCCTTGTCGGCGCCACCCGCGAACGGATGCGACGCCGTCTTCGCCTGGGAGATCACCGTGTCGATCTTGGGCTGGCCCTTGAGGGCGCGCTCGATCGACTCCTTCACCGCCCGGTAATTGAAATCGAAGATCTTCTTGTCGTTCTTCGCTTCCCAGTGGATGAACACACCCACCAGGATGCAGTAGTCGTCCACTTTGTCCCGCGGGATGACACCCGAGGACACGCTGTCGACCACCGCGCGCGCGACCGCCGCCTGCGCCGGGCCGAACATCTGCACGGCCTGCGTGGCGTTCTTGATGGTGACCTTGTTGAAGAGGAGCGTGTCGGGCTTGGCCGGCAGGTTGGGCGTAACGACGGCGAGCAGCTTGGTGAAACCGTCGGTGTTGTTCGCCAACGTGCTGACGAAGGCATGCCCCGCATGGCCCGACTTCGACCCGATGATCAGATCGATGTGGGCGACCTCATTCCCGTCGCCTACCAGAGACTCGCCAAGGAAGAAATCCGCTGCCATAACTACCTCCCGATCCGGATGGGGTCCACGAGTTCACCTGCCGGCTGTCACGAATGCGGTGTTGAGAGCAGCATGGCTGAGGGGGTGAAGAGCCAGGCCGTCCCGCGTCTGCGGGTAGCTCCTACGGAACCGTATCGATGGGGTGCTAACCTGCCCGCCGCTCCGACGGGTGTCAAGGCCGCGAAGTGGCCCGCCAAATGGAACCCCTCAGGGCTCATCCAGCGGGGCCCCGCCGGTGGCCACCCGCCACACTTCGTCGGCGAGCCATTCCAGCCGCTGCTGCGCGTAGTCGAAGTCCGCCGGGCTCATTTCCTTCGCGCGGCGAGCGATGTCGCGCGTGTGGGCGAGCAAGTCGTCCAGCACCTCGCGCAACGTGCGGTTCGACCGGCGCTCGGCCCGCGGCCGCGGGCTCATGCGGTCTGGATCCCCAGGGCGCGCTCCTCCGCCGTCTTGAATTCCTGCGCCGCTGCGCGCACGGTCGACGCGAGCCCCCGCTCGGCGAGGTAGCTCTCCACCAACCGCAGGCCGAGGTAGTACCCCGAGCGCTCCGGCAGCACCTTGCCGCCCATCAGGCGGGCGGCGGGGCTCATGCCCCCCGACAGGAAGCGCAGCCGCAGTCCGAGACCCGTTTCGTCGAGCAGCGGCGCCGCCGTGCGCCGCAGAAACGCGTCGAGCTCCCGGATGCGGCGGTACTGCCGTCGCGTGTAGCCGAAGTACTCCCACGGCTCGAACCCGGGCGCGATGGCCTGCGCCGCCGCCACGGCCGCGCCCTCGTTCGCCAGCAGCTCGCGCAGGGACGCCCGGCTCCCGGTGTCCCAGTAGTCGTAGTAGCCACGCTGGTCCGCCACCAGGCCCCTCAAGTCGGACCGGCTCGTCGGGGACGTGTAGCGGACCGCGTGCGCCACCTCGTGCGCGATCCACAGCGGCAACAGGTGCGGCGCGAGCCCCATCCCGTACGTCTGAGGATTAGCCCGGCCGGTGAAGTGCTCGAGACAGACGAACGCGATACCCCGACCGCCGACCACCAACTCACCCGCGTTCGCGGCGCCAACGCCCACCGTGAGGTACAGGTCCACCGCGCAATCGGCCTCGCAGCGCTCGAGTGAGCGCTGCAGCGCATCTTCCGCGATCGCGGCGACGTCCACATCCTCGAGCAGCCGCTCGAGGTCGGCCCGGTCGGCACGGAGCGCCGCCGCGATCACTTGCTCCGCGTGCGGCGAGGTTGGGTCGAGCACGTAGTTGCGCCAGTAGCTGCGCAGCACCGGCTGGTGGCGCTCGAGATAATCGTGGTAGGCCGCGACGCGGTCGGGCGCGGCGAGCGCCGCGAGAAACTCCGGCACGAGGTTGACGAGCATGGAGCGGCCGGCCCCAATTTGGGAATTGGGCCCACCGGAGACAAGCGCGCGTCGCCTGCCGTGTGTCTTGACTTTTGGGGCGGTGGCGGTCCGAGTGCGGCGGGCCTCAGTTGTGGTCGCGCATCTTCCGGCTCATCTCGGCGAGGAACCGGCGCTCGGCGGGGGTGAGACTCTCGATGCCGCGCGCCGAGATCTTGTCGAGCACGCGGTCGATCTCCGCCTGCGCCGGGTCGCGCTCCGCCCGGCGCGGCGGCTTCGGCGCGTCGCTCGCCCGCGCCGCACGCCCGGGGTGCACGAGCACGCTCGGCTGGGACGCGCGGCGCAGGTGGCGCTCGGCGCGTCCCAGTCGCCAGTCGGCGACCTTCAGGTACAGAAACCCGGTCGCGAACCCGCCGAGGTGCGCCAGGTGCGCGACGCCGTCACTCGTGGGCAGCAGCGCGAGCACCAGCGAGATCGCCACGATGAACGTCACGAGCCACTTCGCGGGGATCGGCTCCGGCAGGAGCAACACGTAGATCGGCTGGTCGGGCGACGCCCACGCGAACGCCAAAAGCACCCCGTACACCGCCGCCGATGCGCCGATGACCGGGTTGAGCCGGCCGAAGCTCCAGCCCAGGATCAGGGATAGCGCGGCTCCTCCCAATCCGCACAGCAGGTAATACCGCAGAAACGCCCCGCCGCCCATCCGCTCTTCCACCTGCGGCCCGAACACGTACAGCGCGAGCAGATTGAACGTGAGGTGGAGGAAGTTGGCGTGGAGGAACATGTAGGTGAGGAACGTCCACGGCCGCGCCACCGCGGCGAGCGGCGCGAACCCGAACGTCGCCGCGAACCACGGGTCCACGAAGATCGTCAGCTGCAGCAGGAACACGACCAGGTTGGCGACGATCAGTCGCCGCACCCATGGCGTCATGCCGAACATCCGCTGCGGGTCCATCCGGTACTTATCCCCCGCGCGCGCTCCCCAAGTTCCCCGCGAGGCGGCAGATCCGCTCGCATAACTCCGGGAACTCGACTCCCGCGGCCCGGGCGGCCTGCGGGAGGAGGCTGGTTCGGGTCATGCCGGGGAGCGTGTTCGCCTCCAGGCAAAAGATGTCGCCCTCCGGGCTCAACCGGAAGTCAACACGGGAGTAGCCCCCGAGCTTGAGGGCGCGGTGTGCGATCAGCGCCAGCTCCTGCAGCTGCCGCGCCAGCGCCGTGTCGAGCCGCGCCGGAAAAATCTCCTCCGACATGCCCGGCGTGTACTTGCACTCGTAGTCGAACAGCTCGTGCTTCGGAATGATCTCACCGACCGGCAGGGGCACGTCTCCCAGGATCCCCACCGTGAGCTCTCGCCCCCGGATGAACTGCTCGGCCATCACCTCGACGTCGTACGCCCGAGCCAGCGTGACGGCCGCGTCCAGGCCTTCGGCGTTGCGTACCAGCGTCATCCCCACCGAGGAGCCCATCTTCGACGGCTTCACGATCACCGGCCAGCCTAGCGCCGTCGACACGTCCTCGGGCGCGACGGGGGCCATGAACCAAGCGGGCACCGGCACGCCCGCGGCCCGGAACAGCCGCTTCGCGAGGTCCTTGTCCATCGCCAGGGCGCTCGCGAGCGCGCCGCTCCCGGTGTACGGCACCCCGATCACGTCGAGCACCGCTTGCAGGATCCCGCCCTCGCCACGACCCGCGTGGACGCACAGGAACAGGACGTCCGCGCCACGCACGGGCGCCAGTGCCGCGAGCCCATTCGACAGCATCGCGCGCTCGCGCTCGTCCAGCTCGGCCACGACGGGCGGCTCCCGGCCCACGGCGCTCGTCAGCAGGCGGGCCTCGTCGCCCGGCGCCAGCAGGCCGGTCACGGTGTCCACGACGGCCACGGTGTGCCCTCGGCCCCGCAAGGCGTCCACGATCTGGGCCGCGCCGGCGAACGCGACCGTGCGCTCGGCCGTGGCGCCGCCCGTGATCACGGCGATCCGCATCAGTGGATCCCGGCGAGCTGATGGAGCAGGTCGTATCGGGTGACGATCCCGGCGATCTTCCCGTCGCGCCGCACGAGCGCCGCTGGCGTCTCCCGCGACAGCAGCATGGTGAGCCGGGCGACCGGCAGGTCCACATCCACTACCGGGAACGGCCCGTCCATCAGGTCCTGCACCGGCCGGTCCAGCGTCGCCGGATCCTCCAGCGCCCGTGCCATCAGCATCTGCTCGGAGACGGCCCCCACGCCCTCGCCGCCGTCCAACACCGGGAGCTGGGACACGTTGTAGGTGCTCATCAGATTCAACGCTTGGCGCACCGTCGCGATCGGGGCGACCGAGATGAGCGGCGGGGCGCCCGAGTTCCGCGCTTCGAGCAGTCGCGCCACCGACACGTGCTCCGCCTCGAGGATCTGATTCTCGCGCAGCCACTCGTCGTTGAAGACCTTCGAGAGATAGCGCTCGCCGGTGTCTGCGAGCACCGTGACCACGAGCGCCTGCGGGTCGTTCACGCGCCGCGCCACGTCGAGGGCCGCCACGACGTTCACCCCGGTCGAGCCCCCGGTGAGCAGGGCCTCCTCCTTGGCCAGTCGTCGCGACATGAGCATCGCGTCCTTGTCGGACACGGGGATCCACTCGTCGATCACGTCCCAGTGCAGCGACGTCGGCAGCTTGTCGCCCCCGATCCCCTCGACCTTGTAGGGCCGGCCCTCGCTCTGCTGGCGGGTGCGCGCGTATTCGGTGTAGATCGACCCGACCGGGTCGCCGGCCACCACGCGGATCCGCGGATTCTGCTCCTTGAGAAACCGCCCGGCGCCGCTCACGGTCCCGCCGGTCCCGGGAGCGCACACGAAGTGCGTGATTCTCCCGTCGGTCTGCTCCCACAGCTCGGGGCCGGTGGTGCGGTAGTGCACCTCCGGATTCACGGGGTTGTAGTGCTGGTCGGCGAAGATCGCGTTGGGGTGCGCCGCCGCGATCGCGCGGCCTTTCATGATGTAGTTTTCGGGATGGTCGGGGGGCACCGCCGTCGGCGTGATGATCACGTCGGCGCCGAGCGCGCGCAGCAGTCGCGCCTTCTCCTGCGACATCTTGTCGGGCATCGTGAAGATGCACCGATACCCCTTCACCGCCGCGGCCAGCGCGAGCCCCACTCCCGTGTTGCCCGACGTCGCTTCCACGATCAGGCCGCCGGGCTTGAGTCGCCCCTCCCGCTCGGCGGCCTCGATCATCGCCACGCCGATACGGTCCTTGACGGAGCCGCCGGGGTTGAAGAACTCGGCCTTGGCGTACACGGGCGTGCGGATGCCTTGCGCGACGCGGTTCAACCGAACCAGCGGCGTCCAGCCGATCGTCTCGAGGATGTTGGCGTACGGCTTACCGTGGGACGGCATTCGTGTCCGGCCGCGCCGGCGCGGTGTCGGGAGCGGTACGATTCGTGTCCCCCATCCGCGGGAACGTGTCCCGCTTGACGGGTGTCGTGTCGCGTGGCGGCGTCTGGACGGGCCGGACCGGGACCGGGACGGGGGCGG
>DATHGL010000253.1:0-5793 GCA_035317625.1 Gemmatimonadales bacterium
GGGCTAGGAAACCCGCCGCGTCTTCCGCCGCATGAAGTCCATCAGGGTGAACTGGCCGAGGGTCATCGTGTTCGTGAAGTACGCCTTCCCGCGGCAGATGGCCGACACCTTCTTGACGAACTCCACCAGGCTCCGGTCACGCGCCAGCATGAAGGTGTGGAGTGCCGCGATGCTAGCGGATGAGCGTCACGTAGCCAGCGAGGTTGGCGACGGCCGCGATGTGACCGCTCCTGCTGAACCCGATACGCCGAGGATCGCCGCCGACGGTGATCGTGTTTTCGAGCGTGCGCTTCCTCAGATCGAAGACTTGCACGACCCCCGCGCTCGGAATTCCGACGTAAGCCTGCGCGTCGTTCGACGTGACGCCGATGCCGAAGGCGCCGCCGGCGAGTGGTATCGTGGCCGTCTGCTGTCCGGTTTCCAGGTTGATCTCGTTCAAGTAGCCGGCCTCGTTCCCGACGTAGAGGTGCCCACCCCTGCTCGTCACGGCCATGTCCTGCGGAACCCCGCCCACCGTGAAGGTGCGGAGCACCGCGCCCGTGAATATGTCCACTTCCGTCACCGTGCCGCCGAAGACGGCACTCACGTACATGATCCGGCCGTCGGGGTGCACCGCGAAGGCATTGGGCGCTTCGCCAACCTCGACGCTGTTGAGGAGCTGGCGCGTCTGCGTATCGAAGATATACACGGTAGTACGGTTGGTCGAGACGAAGAGGCGCGAGCCATCGGGGGAAACCCTCACCACGAACGGGTCTTCACCACCCGGCGTCGGGATCGTGGCCACCTGCTGGGCGGACGCGACGTCGATGACGCCAACGTTCTGGTCGAACTGGTTCGTGACGTACGCCGTTGCCCCGTCGGGCGAGAACGCGACCCCGGTAGGCACGTCGCCCGTCGGGATAAAGCCGTCGACGGTGCGTGTTCTCGTGCTGGTGATCCCCACGCCGCTGTTAAACAGGTCGGTGAAGTAGATCAGGCCGTCGTCTCGCACCGCGATGCCGAAGGCCGGCGGCGTATTCACACGATCGATCACCCTCCCGCCCGGCTGGCGGGGTGGCTCGGAGGCGGACCCCTGGGACAGCAACGCACCCGGTGCCGCTGGTGCGAAGGAAGAATCCGTCGGTTGGCTCGCGTCGGGCCCGCACGAGGAGGACGAAAGGGCGGCACTGCACAAGATAAGCGCTGCGACCGTGGGCCGACGCATGGTGATCTCTCTGGAGGTTGGGGCACAGGAAGCCGCTACGTCGCCAACCGTTGCAAGTCGTACGCCAGCGACGGGATGGACGCGCTCAAAGGAGCATAGCAGTGCGTGCGCGTTCAGGTGTTACGTGAATGCAATGATTCTGCGGTGGGGGGGCAATACTTACCAATGCCCGGCGGGTGCGGTAATGCAGCCCTAATGCTACCGAACCCGCCGCGTCTTCCTTCTCATGAAGTCCATCAGAATGAACTGGCCGAGCGTCATCGTGTTGGTGAAGTACGCCTTCCCGCGGCAGATCGCCGATACCTTCTTCACGAACTCCACGAGACTCCGGTCCCGCGCCAGCATGAACGTGTTGATCATGATCCCCGACCGCCGGCACAGCGCCACCTCGCGATAGGTGGCCTGGAGGATCTGGGGGTCGAGGCCCATCGAGTTCACGTAGATCCGGCCGTCGGGGAGCGTCAGCGCCGACGGCTTGCCGTCGGTGATCATGATGATCTGGCGCATGTCCTTGCGCTGCGACATGAGCATGCGGCGCGACAGTTTGAGCCCCTCCGCCGTGTTCGTGTGATACGGCCCCACCTGCGCGCGCGCCAGCTGGGCGAGCGGGATCTCCTCCGCCGTGTCGTGGAACAGCACCACGCGCAATGTGTCGCCCGGAAACTGGGTGCGGATGAGATGGGTGAGCGCGAGCGCCACCTTCTTGGCCGGGGTGAACCGGTCCTCCCCGTACAGGATCATGGAGTGCGAGCAATCGAGCATCAGCACCGTGGCCGAGGACGAGCGGTATTCGGCCTGGTGCACCATGAGGTCGGCGTACTCGAGGTTGATCGGCACGCCCAGGCCCTCGCGCTGCAACGCATTGGTCAGCGTGGCGTTCACGTCGAGGTTGAGCGTGTCGCCGTATGCATACGGCTTGCTCACGGCTTCGGCCTCGACGCCGGTCGCGAGGTGCTCGGTGTCGTGCGCGCCGAAGCTCGACTTGCCGATGCTCCCGAGCAGGTGCTTCAAGGTGCGATAGCCGAGGAAGTCGATACCCTTCTCGGTGAGGTTGAACTGCACCTGCTGAGCCGCCTCCTTCGCCATGCCGCCCGGCCCGAACAGCGGCTGCTGCCCCGCCGGTACTTTGGGTGCCTCGGTGACGTTCAAGTAGCCGTCCTCGATCAGCTTCTGGACGATGCTGTCGAGCAACTCGCCCAGCTGGCGTTCGAGGTCGGCGTCGCGCGCCGCGTCGCCGGTCGATTCGCCGCGCAGCAGCTTGAGCATGTCGGGCGTCAGCTGGCCCGAGTCCATGAGCGCCTGGAGGATCGCCTGCCGCAGGGCGTCGAGCGAGCGGTCGGACTCGCCCTCGCCGAACTCACCCCAGAACGGATGCGAGTACGCGCCTCCGGCGAAGCCCGATTGGAGGAGGAAGTCGGCGAGCTGATCGAGCAAGGCCTGGAGGTTGATCGTGTCGGCCAGCTCGGGGAGGTAGCGGCTGTACGTCGTGTATTTCATCGGCTCCCTACCCGAAATATCGGGCGGGGGCGACCTTTCCCGCAATGGACGAAGCCGCGCGCGCGTTTCGCCTCGGAGCGCTCTCCTCCCGCAATTTCCGCCTCTTCGTCTTCGGCCAGGGCATCTCGCTCATCGGCACCTGGATGCAGGCGGTGGCCCTGGGCTGGCTGGTGCTCGAGATCACCAACTCACCGTTCGCCGTCGGCCTGAACCAGGCGCTCCGCTCGTTCGGGGTGCTGCTGTTCACGCTGTACGCCGGTGTCATCGTGGACCGCGTCGACAAACGCCGCCTCATCGTGTGGACGCAGGTCTTGCAGATGCTCGAAGCCCTGGCGCTGGCGGCGCTGGTGTGGACCAGGAGCGTGACGACGTGGCAGGTGATGGCGCTGGCGGTGCTGTTCGGGATCGTCAACGCATTCGACATTCCCGCCCGGCAGGCATTCATCGCGGACCTCGTCGGCCGGGAGGACCTCATGAACGCGATCGCGTTGAACTCATCCATGTTCAACGCCGCGCGGATCGTCGGCCCCGCGGTGGCGGGTGTACTCATCGGCGCCACCGGGGTCGGGATGTGCTTTTTCTTGAATGGCGTCAGCTACGTCGCCGTCGTCGCCAGCCTGCTGGCGATCCGGCAGCCGCGGTTCGTGCCCCAGCCGATGCCGGGCTCGGCCTGGGAGGGCCTGCACCAGGCCGTCGCCTTCATCCGGAGCGACGCCCGGGTATGGGCGCTCGTGGTGCTGGTCGCGGTCTTCAGCGTATTGGGCTTCCCGTTCCTGGTGCTGATGCCAGTGGTCGCCCGGGACGTCCTGCACACCGACGCCCGAGGCTACGGCCTGCTGATGGCGTCGGTGGGTGTCGGCGCGATGCTCGGGGCGCTGGGGCTGGCCGTCGCGGGCCGGCGCGTTCACAAGGGCAGGGCGCTCCTGGCTGGCGGAGTCGCGTTCGGCGCCCTGTTGGGGCTGTTCGCGGCCGCTCGCTCCGTCGCTGGGGCGCTCGCGCTCCTGGCGCTGGCCGGTTGCGCGATGATCGTGACCACCGCCCTCGCCAACACGATGCTGCAGACCCTCGTGCCCGACGCGTTGCGGGGGCGGGTCATGGCCTTCTACGCCTTCGTGTTCGTGGGGATGGCGCCGCTCGGCGCGTTCCAGGCGGGGCTCGTCGCGGAACACACGGGTGCGCCCGTCGCAATCGCCTTGGGCGGCGCAGGCTGCCTCATCGCTGCGGGGTTGGCTGCCTGGCGGGTGCCGGAGCTCCGTCGTACGTCATAAGACGCCGCGTTGTACGTACGACGTAGCGTCGTGGCGTCGTACAACGGTTACAGCAGCCGTCTCAGCTTGAGCGCCACCCGGATCGTGTCCGCGGCGCGCCGCAGCACCAGCTGGCGCACCGCGCCTTTGGTGCGGAGGGCCTTTCGAACGTCGCTCAGGTCCACGTCGGCGACGCGGCGCCCGTCCATCACCAGGAGCTCGTCGCCGATTGCGATCCCCGCGTCCGCCCCCGCGCTCCGCGGGATGACGTAATCGACGAGGATCTGGTTCAGGCCCGCGCCCTGGGCGATCAGGCGGAGCCCGCTCATATCGAAATCACACGTTGAGCCCGCCGCGACGCGCGGCTCGATGATCGCGCGGCGGCGGGCATAGTCGACGATCAGGCGCGATCCTTCGAACACGGCGTTGCCGACGACTCCGTCGATGTCGGTTCGCGCCAGAAAGCCCTTGTGCTCACCGCCCAGGCCGGTGGTCGGGGACGGAACGCTGACGGCGCCGAGCCGGAGTTGCTCCAGGCGCACGATCGTCCCATGCAGCTCGCCCACCAGCCCCGTACCGATGGGCGCCGCGATGGCCGGCGACAAGCGGTTGAGACCGTGTTGTTCCACGAACGGCGTGGTGAGTATCACGCACAAGCCGGACGCACCAGTATCGAGCAGCAGTCGGGCCGGTATGGGACGACGACCCCTGACCTTCACGTAGGCGCTGAGCAGCGGTAGGTCTGCGTCCGCCGTGAAGCGCACGGTGCTGCCGGCGCCCGCATAGCGGTACCGCGCCGGGTCGAAGAACCGCACGCGCCGTTGCTGGTAGTCGACTTCCACGGTGAAGCGCTGGAGCACGTCATGGCCGACGAGGCCCCGCTGGAGCCGTCCGCTCGCCTCACTGAGGCCGCGGAGCGAGTAGAGCGCCACGCGGTAGTGCGGCAGCGCGAGCTCGCCGAGCCGGAGCATGTCCACGACGGCGCTCGACACCGTCTCGGCAACCTGCGCGGCGGACCCGCCGGGCGCAGCGGCGCGACCGACCCCGACGGTCCGGGCCCACTCCCGATCGACCCCGGTGCGGGAGAGGCCGGTGTCCAGCATCAGCCACACGGAGTCGCCGTTGATCACGCCGGGGACGTAGATCGCGCCTCCGTACGCGTCGAACGGGACCCCCGCCACCGGCGGCTCGGGGGTGAGCATGGGACCGTGCCAGCATCCCAGCGACAGGCCGGCCGCGAGCGCCACCGGCCGGACCGCCGTCCTCACCGCCACTTCCTCCTGCGCGCTTCCGCCACGACCAGGGCCGCCGCTCCCTCGACCCCGAGCCGCTCCGTGTTCACGACGAGGTCGTAGTTCACGACATCCTGCCGGTGGCGCACATAGTAGGTCTTCACGTAGTGGTCGCGCTGGCGGTCCGTCTCGTCCACCACCTTCTCCGCCTCCGTTGCGGGCACCCCCAGCCGCTCGACGGCGAGCTTCATCCGCCACGGCTTGGACGCGGCGACGTACACGTGCAGCGCGTCGGGTCGCTGCGCGAGCACGGCTTGCGCGCCCCGGCCCACCAGGACAATCCGGCCGTGAGCGGCGGCTTCGGCGATGACCCGCTCGGTCAGCTGGACGAGCGCGCCTTCGTCCTGGGCGACGCGTGGAGCGCCGGCGGACGCGATGAACATCTCGGGGGAGGCGGCCGCGAGGGTGCGGGCGAGGCGCTCGAGCAAGCCGGGGGCCCGCTCTTCGCGTTGTGCCACCTCATCGGCGGGGAGGCCGGCCCGGCGCGCCACCTCGGCGACGAACTCGTTGTCGATCACGTCCCAGTCGAGCTGCACCGCCACCAGGCGCGCCA
>DATHGL010000254.1:0-6982 GCA_035317625.1 Gemmatimonadales bacterium
CGCGTCCCGCAGCGAGCGCGATGCGGCCGAGCAGCAGGTGCAGGGCAGGATCGTGGGGATGCGCGCCGGCGGCCTGCTCCGCCACGCCGCGCGCCTCCTCGACGTCGCGGCGCGCGAGCGCGTCCTCGGCGCGCGCCATGAGCTCGGCCAGATCGCCCGCGAGCGTGGTCCGCTCGCGCGGGGTGGCGCCGGGATCCGACAGCACGATCACGCCCGCGCTCTCGAGTCCGAACAGGGTCTTCGCGACCTCGAAGTCCGAGCGCCCCAGCTCGGACGCGATGCCGCGCACGTCGCGCGCGCCGTCGATCATCGCCAGCATCTCCCACTCGGGCGGGAGCAGGTCGAGCCCGCCTTCGTTCCCCTGCAGGGGCGGCGCCAGCGTCGGCACCACACCGAGATGCGGAATGCGGCCTTCGATGCGGGCCCACTCGTCGATGCGCCGGGCCCCTTCCATCAGCAGCGCCTCGGTGGGAATCCGCACCGTGGCCTCCGTCGGCACCTCGGCGAGCATTCCCTCGGTGAACGAGAAATATCCTTCACGCCAGCCCATCACCTCGAACACGACCTCTTCGATCTGAAACCGGACTTGGCGCTCGAGCTCCCGCGGAGTGAGGGCGCCCAGCGAGACGAGAATCTCGCCGAACCGGCGCGTGTCGCCCTGGCGCAGCTGCATGTCGCGGGCGCGCTCCAGGTCGGCCTCGCCGATTTTCCCGGTCCGGAGCAGCAGGGCGCCCAGGGGGTGCGGGTTCGAGCGGATCTCGGCGAAGATGATGGCGCCGCCCTCGAAGTAGATCGTGCCGGCGTTGTGGCGCAGCTCGGAGGTGACGCGCAGCACGCCTGTCTTCCGGCTCAGGTCGAGGAGTTGGAAGACATCGTGAATCCCGAGCTCCTTCAGGGGGCCTTCGATCGCCATGGCTCAGGCCACGTCGGAGGCGAAGATGTGCTGCAGGTCGAGCGCGGTGCGGGCATGGATGCGCGCCCGTTGCGCGAAGGGCCCCGCGGGATCGATCCGGGTCACCTTTCCCCACGCCTGCACCGCCTCGCCATAGCGATGCAGCCGCGCCAGCGCCACGCCCAGCTGGAACAACGCCTCGACCTGCTCGGGGTCGAACTTGAGCGCGCGCTGGAACGCCTCGAGCGCCTGGGTGTCGCGCTTGTCGTCGAGCAACGCGCGCCCGAGCAGCAGCAACGCCAACAGGTCGTACGGGTCCTGCTCGAGCATCTCGGCCAGGCGCACGACGGCCTGCCGAACGCGGTCCGAGCGCCGCAGCAGGTCCGCGAGCGCGAGCGCCGCCTCGTGGAACGTGGGCAGCGCGTCCAGCGCCCGCTCATACGCCTGCTGGGCGTCGCCCCACGCTTCCTTCTCCTCGTGCAACCGCCCCAGGTCGAGCCACACCTGGACGAACCCCGGGTCGAGCTGGAGCGCCGACTGGTAGGCGGCGAGCGCAGCCGCCTTGTCGCCGATTCTGCGCGTGACGTCGCCCTGCAGCTTGTGCAGATCGGCGCGGCCGGGAGCGCGCGTCTGCGCTTGCTGCAGGACGGTGAGCGCCCCGGCGGCGTCGCCCCCGGCGGCGCGCCCCTTGGCGACCGCCACGAGCGCGTCCACGTCGTCCGGCGTGAGCGCGAGCAGCTCCTCCGCCAGCCCGCGCGCCTCCTCGGCGCGCTGGCCGCCGAGGGCGAACAGGGCCTTCACCTCACCGAGCCGCGCGTCGGCGCGGCTGGGCTCGAGGCCGCGCGCTTCGCGATAGCGCTCGAGTGCCTCGCCGTGGAGCGCCCGCTTCGCGAAAATGTCCCCGAGCAGCACCGCCGCATCCGCGCGGCTCGCCCCCCGCTGCACCGCGCGCACCGCCTCGGCGGCCGCCACGTCCATGAGGCCCTTGCTCACGTAATCGCGCGCCAGCGCGAGCGGGTCGTCCGCGGCCTTCGCGCCCGGCGGCTCCGCGGCGGCCGGCGGCGGCGCGAGCTCCTGGAAGATGTTGTCCAGCAGCCGCTGGTCGAAGTTGAAGTCCTCGCCGATCGTCTCCGCCGTCACGTCGGCCGAGATCTCCGGCGCGATCCCGATCGTGGCCTTCTCGTACTGCAGATCGATCGTGAGCGCGAACTTCTGCGACACGTAGTAGGGATCGAGCTCGAGCGCGCGCTTGGTGGCGCGCAACGCGCCGTCGAAATCGCCCAGGTTGGAGAGCGTGAAGCTCAGGTTGTAATGCGCCCCGGCGTGGTCGGGGTCGGCCTCGACGGCCCGCACGAAGGCGTTGCGCGCATCCGGGAACCGCTTCAGCTCCACCAGCACGAGCCCCACGCCGTTCCACGCCGCGGCCGACTTGGGCTCGCTCGACAGCACCTGGCGGTACGCTTCGAGCGACAACTGGAACCGCCGGAGCTGATAGAGCAGCAGGGCGAGGTTGAGCCGCGCGGCGTGAAACGTCCCTTGGATCTGCAGCGCCGTCCGGAACGATTCGATCGCCGCGTCGGTGTCGGTGGTGGGCGCCTGGACCACGCCGAGGTTGTTCCAGGCGAGCACGTACTTGGCGTCCACCTCGACGGCCTGGCGGTAGGACGCGAGCGCGTCCTCGCCCCGGCCGGCCTGGTGCAGCACGACGCCGCGCTCGTTCCACAGCTTGGGCGAATCGGGAACCTCGCGCAGCAGCGTGTCGTACAGCTCGAGCGCCGCGGCGAAGTCGTGCTTCAGGAGGTGCACTTCGGCCATCGCCTGCAGCGTGAGGCGCCGGTCCTCGCCCCGCTCCAGCGCCAGGCGGTATTCGCGCAGGGCCTCCGCGTAGTAGCCCTTCTGCCGGAAGGCGAGCCCGAGATTGTAGTGGGCGAGCTCGCTCCCTTCGACCACCTGCGGCTCGGGGACGAGCCGCTGGCGCCGCTCCTCGCTCTTGCGCTCCGCGGTGTAGCGCTCGAGCGAGAGGTTGGTCTGCGCCCGGGCCAGCGGCGGGTTCAGCTGGATGGCGCGCTTGGAGGAGGCGCGCGCGTCCTGGTGGCGGCCCAGGTCGCCCAGCACGAAGGCCATCAGGTAGTGCGCGTTGGCGTTGTCGGGATTCAGCTCCACGGCGCGCTCCAGGGCGGCGAGCGCCTCCGCGTTCAGCCCACGGTTGTAGTAGATCTCGCCGAGGTAGAAGTGCACGACGGTGGACTTGGGCTCGAGCTCGACCGCGCGCAGGAACCAGTCGGTCGCGGCCTCCGGACGGCCGCGATTCTTCTCCGCGAGGCCGAGCTGGATGATCGCGGCCACGTCGTTGGCGCGTTGGGCGAGGAGCTGCTCGAACTCTCCGACGGCCTCCTCGTACGACCCCAGGATCGCGTAGGCGCGGCCCAGCTCCCAGCGGGCGTCGCGGTCGTCCGGCGTCTGACGCAGCCGCTCGCGCAGCTGGGCGACCTGGCGATCGTAGTAGCCGGTGTCGTGGTAGGCGATTTCGAGGTTGCGCTGCGCCACCTGCATCTTCGGGTCGAGCTCGAGCGCGCGCGTGAACTCCGCGATCGCGTCCTCGACGAGACTCTTCTGATAATAGAGGACGCCGAGGTTGTTATGGGCCCCGGCGTCCGAGGGGTCGATCCGGCGGGCGAAGGATCGGAGGACGGCGAGGTCGCGTTCCGAGAGCGCGGGCGCCGTCACGGGTCAGGTCAGACGAATGGCGTCGAAGATGGCCTTGAGCGACGCCAGATCGGGGAGCAGCAGGAAGTCGCCCCGCAATCCCTCTCCCGCGTCGATGGTGAACGCGGTCTCGACGCAGAACACGAAATCTCGCTCGTGCCCGAAGTTGAGGTACGTAGTGGTGAGCACGGCCGCCGAAAGGTCGACCACGAGGCTCGGCACCGACGGCAGCAACAGCATGCCCATGAAGTCGGAGAGGGCGTTCATGTAGGCGCCCGAGAGGATGTTGCCCGCTTCTTTGAGGCACGACTGCTCGAGCGCATCGAACCCCGCCGTCGTGCCGATCGGCCGGCGCAGCAGCATGTCGCACAGCCGTCGCGCCACCGCCTCCGGAAAGAGCAACAGCGTGCGCCCGGTCAGGTCGCCCAGCATGTGCATCAGCACCGCCGCCACCACGTCCTGCGGGTTGCCGAGCAGCTCCGGCACCTCCTCCAGGCGCACGATGTTGATCTTCGGCACGCTGATCATGATGCGGCGGTTGGTGAGCTGCGACAGCGCCGTGGCGGCGTGGCCGGCGCCGATGTTCGCCACCTCGCGTAGCGCGTCGATCTGCAGCTCCTTCAGATCCCGGACGTCCTCCATACCGCCTCCCCTACAGGAGTCCGCCGGCGTCGAGAATCAACGCGGGGATCCCGTCGCCCATGATGGTCGCCCCGCTGAACACCGGCAGCGTGCCCTGCGGCGCGTCGAACCCCTTCACGACGATCTCGTGCTGTCCCAGCATCCCATCCACCACGATGCCGCTGCGCCGCTCGCCCATCTCGAGTACGATGATCGGACACCGGGTCGGGGCATCCCCGATGACGCCGAGCAGCCGCCGCAGGTGCACCAGGGGCACCACGCGGTCGCGCAGCACGATCGCCTCGCGGCCCTCCACGGTGGTGGTCGGCTGGACCCCGAACTCCACCGTCTCCGAGACGTACGTGAGCGGCAGGGCGTACCGCTCCGTCCCCACGCCGGCGATGAGCGCCCGCACGATGGCGAGCGTCACCGGGAGGCGCAGCACGAAGGTCGTCCCCTTCCCTTCCTCGGAGCGGATCTCGATGGAGCCGCCCAAGGCCCGGATGCGCGTCACCGCGACGTCGATGCCCACGCCGCGCCCCGAGACGCTCGTCACCGCGTCCGCGGTCGAGAACCCCGGCCGGGCGAGCACCCGCAGCAGCTGATCGTCCGACAGCGCCTCGGCGTGCGCATCCACCACGCCGTCCCGTTTGGCACGCTCCAGGATCTTCCCCCGCGCGATGCCGCGCCCGTTGTCCGTCACGCTGATCGCCACGCTGGCGCGCTCGCGCACCGCCGCCAGGACGATCTCGCCTTCGGGCGCTTTGCCGCCCCGCCGCCGCTCGGCGGGCGTCTCCATGCCGTGGTCCACCGCGTTGCGCAGCAGGTGCAGCAGCGGGTCGCCCAGCTCGTCCAGGATCGCGCGGTCGAGCTCGATCTCCTTGCCCTCCACGCGGAACACCACCTGCTTGCCCAGCTCGCGCGCGAGGTCCCGAACCAGCCGCGGAAACCGGTCGAACACCTGCCACACCGGCGTCATGCGCGCCTGGATGATCTCGGCCTGCAGCTCGGTCGAGAGACGCGACACCTGAATCGCGACGTCGTCGATCGCCGGGTCGCGCGCGTAGGCGGCGAGCTCGTTCAACCGGCCGCGCACCGTCACGAGCTCGCCGATCAGGTCCATCAACCCGTCGAGCCGCCGCAGATCGACGCGGATATGCCGGCTCTTCGCCTCGGCCGGCGGCCCAGTCGCGCCACCCGGCGCGACCGGCGACGGTGCACGCCGCTCTTCCCCACCCACCGTCACGTGCTCCACGTCGCCCGCGGCGCGCACGGCGCGCTCGAGGTCCGGCGCGGCGGTGGACGCGTCGATCCGGAAGCTGAAGCGTCCGTCGAACTCGTCGGTCTCGAACACCGCCTCGGACGGTGTCACGCCGTGCACGGGGCCCAGCGCCTGCGCCCGTTTGAGGACGAGCAGCGCGCGCCCGCCTTTGAGCGGCGCGTCCGAGCGCAGGGTCACCTGCACCAGGCGACCGGCGGTGGCCGGCGCTTCGACGCCGGGAGCCGGGGCAGGCGCCGGCGCCGTATGCCCGCCGCGACTGGCGAGCTCGGCCGCGGCCCCATCGAGATCGGCCAGCGTGTCCGCGACGTCGATCTCGTCTTCCCGCCCCACCACCGACAGCTCGACCGCCGTTTCCAGCGCGTCGCGCGCCCGGAACAACAGCTGCAGCAGGTCGTCCGTCGCGGGCCGGCCCCCGCGGCGCAGCAGGTCGAGCAGGTTCTCGGCGCGGTGCGCGAGGTCGGTGACCCGGGCGTAGCCCATGGTCGCCGCCATCCCCTTCACGGTGTGCACGGCGCGGAACAGCCCGGCGACGGGCGCGGCGCTCGCGGGCGCGCGCTCCCATTCGAGCAGGAGCTGATTGCAGGCGCTCAAGTGCTCCCGGCTCTCGGCCAGGAACAGCTCGGCGTACTGCGACAGGTCCATGGAATCAGCCGAGGACGCGCTGCACGGCCTCGAGCACGCGCGACGGCTGGAACGGCTTCACGACGAAGTCCTTCGCGCCCGCCTGGATCGCCTCGACCACGAGCGCCTGCTGACCCATCGCGCTACACATGAGGATCTTCGCGTCGGGATCGTGCTTCACGATCTCGCGCACTGCGTCGATGCCGCCCATGTCCGGCATCACGATGTCCATCGTGACCAGATCGGGCTTCAACTGCCGGTACTTCTCGACCGCCTGGGACCCCGTCTCCGCTTCGCCCACGATCTCGAAGCCGGCCTGGCCCAGGATGTCACTGATCATCGTCCGCATGAAGATGGCGTCGTCGCAGACGAGGACGGTGTGGCTCACGCATCCTCCCTAGGAAGACAGAATCGGGGTTAGCAGCGCGTCGGTATCGAGGACCACGAAGAGTTGACCGGCGCGGCGACCCACGGCCCGCACCAGCGTCGGATCGATGCCGGGCAGCGCGCGGCGGCGTTCCAGCGACTCCCCACCCACCGAGAGGAGGTCCACCACTTCGTCGACCGTGAAGCCGAGGACCTTTTTCCCCCCGCCGACCTCGAGCAGCACCGTGGTGCCGGGCACTGCGTCGGCGGACGGCTCGGGCTGATGCAGCGCCCGCCACCCCTCCACGACGGTGACGAGGGTGCCCCGCACGTTCACCAGCCCCGCCACCACGGCCGGCGCCCCGGGAATCCGGGTCGGCGCGAACCGGGGGAGGATCTCGCGCACCCGCTCCGCCTCGACGGCGCAGACGAGGGGGCCTACCCGAAACACGAGCAGTCGGACGACCCCGGCGTCACTCATCCGATGCGAAGAA
>DATHGL010000255.1:0-7390 GCA_035317625.1 Gemmatimonadales bacterium
CCCCGATGAGCCGGTTGAACAACGTCGACTTGCCGACGTTGGGGCGACCGATGATGGCGACGGTGGGGGTGCCGCTCATCCCCGACCCCTCTCCAACGCGGAACGCGGAACACGGAGCGCGGAACCATGGTCATCTGTTCCGACTTCCGCGTTCCCACTTCCGAGTTCACCGAGCACGTCCACAAAGTCATACGACAGGCGCGCGGCCATTGGTAGGCGCGCCGCGAGGTCGTCGGCGCGTACGTCGTCGACGAAAACCAGGTCGTCGTTCACCGCTTCCGCCGGCAGTAACGCCAGATCCAGGTCGCTCCGCTGGGCGAGGGCCCGCTCGATCGCCGCCGCCGGCAAGAGCCCCGCCGTCGTCACCGATGGCCCGAAGACCGTGTTCTCGACCACGACCAGCTCGAAGCGGGCGCGGGCGGCGGCCGTCAGATCATCGAGCACCTGCGGCATCAGCGGCCCCATGGCCGTCCCCGTCACCACGCCAACGCGTTTCCCGCTCATGTCGGGTAGGCGATCGAGCGCCGCGGCGATGCGGGTCTGGAGGAAGCGCACGGAGCCGACCCCGTTTTCGCGCTGCTCGAAGTCACCGTACCACGCGGCGCCCGGCAGCGGCTCCCTGGCCTGCAGGTAGAGATCGTCCGCTCCATAGCACCAGGGGGTACCCCGCTCTGCGAGCGCGCGGGTGGCCATCCGATCGACCGCCAGGAGCGCCGCCCGGCACTCCTCCCGCGTCAGCGCCCGCACCAGGTGGAGCTTGGAAAACTCGGTGAGGGCGACCGGGACCACCGACACCGACAGGACGCCAGGACCGATGCCGTACAGGTCGCCCAGCGTGCGCTCGAGCTGCGCGCCGTCGTTCACCCCGGGGACCAGCACGACCTGCGCATGGAATGCGATCCCCCGCTCCGCGAACCAGCGCAGCTGGGGCACGATCTCGGGCGCCTCCGGGTTGCGGAGCAGCCAGCGGCGCGTCGTGGGATCGGTCGCGTGCACCGAGACATAGAGCGGCGACAGACGGTACTCGATGATCCGGTCCACGTCCCAGGGCTTCAGGTTCGTGAGCGTCGCGAAGTTCCCGTACCGAAAGGACAAGCGGTAGTCGTCGTCGCGGATGTAGAGCGGCGTCCGCAGCCCCGCCGGATTCCCGTCCACGAAGCAAAAGTCGCAGTGGTTGGCGCAGCGCCGGATCCGGGGAGGCTCGAGGGTCACGCCCATCGGGAGCCCCTCGGGGCGCTCGATGTCGTACTCGATCTCCGCTCCGCCCGGGAGGCGCGCCACCAGCAGGAAGCGCTCGTCCGCCGTGAGGAACTCCCAGTCGAGAAAGTCCTCCAGCGCCCGGCCGTTGACGGCCAGGAGCTCCGTTCCCGGAACGAGCCCCAACTCACCGGCGATCGAGTCAGGGACCACCGATTGCACGCGAATCACCGTACCTGCCTATCCTTCAAGGACTTTGTGAGGCATGACGTCGCAACCCCAATACGGGCTGCGACTTCCGAACGTCGTGAAATATGCCTTGGGAGGCGCGGTAGCGCCAGCCGGTGCCGGCGGGAGCCCGAGCTACGAGGCGGCTGTCAACTCCAGACGAACGTGACGACCGCGCCGGCTGGGAGCACGTAGCGAAACGATTGGTTGGCCCACCGCACTGCGAACGCCCGGTCCTGCAGGTCCGTGTTGACCACGATCAGTGCCTTGGAGCCGTCGTCGGGGTTCCGGAACGCCACGCTTTCGAGCCCGGCCACACCAGAGGTCGACGCGATCCGCCGCGCACCCGGGCGCACGAACCGGCTGGCGTGCCCCAGCGCGTAGTACTCGACGTTGCGCGTGATGGCACCTGAAGCCGAGTTGATCGTGACCACCCCCCGGCAGTCCCCGCAGCCCCCCGTATGCGGGCCGTGGTTCTCGTCCAGCGCGAGGTTCCAGAGGATCACGCCTTTGGCCCACCCACGCGTCGCCCCGATGACCAATGTGCGCACGAACCACTTGAGGTTGTCCGCGAAGTTCGGGGCCCACTCGCCGCCCGAGCACTCCGTGAAATAGGCGTCCTTGTCCGGGTAGGCGTCGTGCACCACGGTTTGCGCGGACACGTCCCCGCCGTAACAGTGCCACGCGACCCCGGCGATGTAGCGCGGCGCCGCGGAGTCGGCGAGCACCTGGAGCGGGGACTGGTACTCGTCCCAGTTGTGGTCCCAATCCAAGATGATCGTCCCGATACCGCTCTGGGCAAAGAGGGGACCGAGATATTGACCGACAAAGCGGGCGCGGGCGGGTGGCTCGAGCCGCATGCCCGGATAGGTCGGCGGCTCGTAGTGCGGCTCGTTCTGCACCGTGATCGCGTAGATCGGCACCCCTTCGGCGCGGTACGCCTCGATGTAGCGCCGGAAGTACTCGGCGAGGGGTCCGTAGGCCTCGGGGAGGAGCGTCCCCTGGATCAGGCTGCCGCTGCTCTTCATCCACCCCGGCGGGCTCCAGGGCGACGCCATGATCTTGAGCTGGGGGTTGATCGCCAGCGCGCGCTGCACGGTCGGCAAGACATACGCCCGATTGGAATCGATCGAAAAGTGCGCCAGGCTCGAATCGGTCTGGCCCGCGGGCATGTCGTCGTAACTGTACTGATGCAGCGAGAAATCGGACGCACCCATGGTGAGCCGCGTGAAGCTCAGGCCGATTCCCGGATTGCGCCCGAACAGCTCCTGCAAGAGCGCCTCCCGCTCTGCCGGCGCGAGCTTGTTTTGGATCAGCCACGCCGACGCGTCGGTAATCGCGGCGCCGAAGCCCACCATCTCCTGATACGCGGTCCCCTCGTCCACCGCGATGCGGACCAGGGTCGGCGGCACCGGGCCTGAATCGAAGTGGACATCCGACTCGCGCGACAGGAGTTTCGAACCCGTCGCCGTAGTCAACCACACCTGAGCAGCGGGGCCCTGCGGCGCGGGCGGCGGGCCGGGGGACGGCTCCCCGGGTGCTGCGTGCCCGCACGCCACGACGGCACCGAGCGCCCACGCCGCTGTCCGCATCAGTTCCAACCCGGGTTTTGGGTCAGGTTCGGGTTCTTGCTCAGCTCCGCCTGAGGAAGGGGCAGCAAGTTATTCGGCGCGCCGTGCACGGTCGTCTCGCCCGGAGAGATGTTCTCCAGCTCGGTGGTCTTGGCTGTGATGACGCTGTCGAGGACGCCCCAGCGCGACAGATCGAACCAACGTTGTCCTTCGAACACGAACTCGCGCCGGCGCTCGAGCCATACCGAGTCCCGGAACGCGGCGGTCGAGAGCCCCGACACCGCTCCGATCCCGGCGCGTGTGCGTACCGCGTTGAGCGCCTGCTCCGCGGTCATGGCCGCGACCGGAGCACCACCCTCGTTCACGGCTTCGGCATACATCAGTAGCACGTCGGCGTACCGCAGCACGACCCAGTTGTTCGACTGCCTCACCCAGGCCCGTTGGTGCATGTTCTGGAAGTCGGTCTGATCCAAATACTTGAGGAACGCGGGGCCGAGCGTGGCCGGGGGATCGGCCCACGTGGCGGTGTCTCCCAGCGCATCGACGTACGGCGATGTAATGAATGTCCCGCCCGAACCACGGGTGTCGGACGCGGCGAAGAGGTTCGCGAGCGACGGCGCGACGGTCATGAGGCCGTAGGCGTCCCCGCCGGGAAAGTCGGCGGGCAGGCTAAAGAGCGTGTGCACGCTGCCCGCGCCGGGATCGAGCAGGCCGTCGTAGTTGACCTCGAAGATGCTCTCGGAATTGATGATCTCGGTTGCGATCTTGAAGCAGTCCCGCCAGTTCGTCAGCAGGGTATAGCGGCCGGTGGCGATCAACTGCCCGGCCGTTTGCGCCGCGTTGGCCCAGTCCTGGCGGGTCAGGTACACTTTCGCGAGCATCGCCTGGGCGGCACCGCTCGTCACGCGGCCGACGTCACCGCCGCTGTATGACGCGGGCAGTCCCGCGACGGCCTGCTGCAGGTCACTCACAATGAGGGCGTACACGTCCGCCGTCGCCGTGCGTGACACTCGGACCCCGTCCAGCGATTTCACCTCGTGCTCGAGCAGCGGGACGTCTCCGAACGAGCGCACCAGGTCGAAGTAGGCGTTCGCCCGCATGAAGCGCGCCTCGTTGAGGAGGCGGTCGCGCAGCGTCGGATCCATGGTGATCGGAGGCACGCGATCGAGCACGGTGTTGGCGCGATTGATGATCCAGTACGCGCTGCCCCACATGTCGCCCATGGGCCAATCGCCGGAGTCGAAGATGTAGTCGCTCATCCGGTGCCCGTCCGCGCCGAACCGCGGACCCGTCATGATGTCGTCGGTGGCGATGTCCGAGATGTACCAGAACCCCAGCCAGTACGACCATTTGGTCGACTCGTACACGGCATTGGTCGCCGCGACCGCGTCGGACGAGGTCTTGTAGAAGTTCTCCGGCGTGAGTACGTCGGATGGGCTCGGGTCGAGGAAGCTGTCACACGACGTCGCGAACACGAGCGCCGCCAGCGCGCCGAGTGCGGAGAATCGTTGGGTCGGTCGCATAGGATGGCTCCGTTTCGCCTAGAAGCCGGCCGAAAAGCCGAAGGTGATCTGCCGCACCTGTGGGTACGTTCCGAAGTCGATCCCCTGCGCCAGGTTGGTCGTGGCGTACTCGCTGATTTCGGGGTCGTAGCCGGTGTAGTTCGTGACGGTGAAGAAATTCTGCGCGCTGATGTACAATTGCAGCCGCGTCATGCCCTTCAGATGCATCGCGTCGAGCCAGGCGGCGGGGACGTTGTAGCCGAGCCGGAGGTTCTTGCCGCGCAGGTACGAGCCATCCTCGACGAACAGGTTGGACTCGGTGCTCTCGAACGTGTTGCCGATCTTGGGGTCGGGAATCCCGCGCCCGCCGGTGATCACGTCGTGCAACTGGTTCGCGGTCCCTCCTGCGGCGGTGAGCAGCGACCGGTTGATGTTGTAGATCTTGTTCCCTACCGACCATTGCAGGAACACCGACAGCTCGAAGTTGCGGAATGTGAACTGATTGTTCAGTCCGCCGGTGTACTTCGGCTCGGCGTTCCCAAGGATCCGCCGGTCGCCCGAACTGTGGTCGTCTCCATCACCGTCAAAATCCTTGTAGACCGGCCGCAGCCTGCCCAAACTGTCGGGCGCGAGGCCGTCGTACACCCAACCGTAGAATGAACTGATCGGCTCCCCCACTTTGAGAACTGTCGGGTTCTGATGCGCCCCGCCACCCACGCAGCAGTACGCCCCGACGACGATCGAATCGGGCCCGAGGTCCAGCACCTTGTTGCGATTGAGCGCGAGGTTCAGCGTCGTCTGCCAGCCGAGCGCCCCCGTGAGGTTGGTGGTGGTGAGGCTTAGCTCGAAGCCGCGATTCTGGAGGCTGCCGATATTCTGGAGCGACGTGCTGAATCCCGAGGTGGCGGGAACGGATACGTAATAGAGAAGGTCGCGTGTCTTCTTGTAGTAATAATCCGCGGTGAGGGACACGCGGCTCTGGAACAGCGCGGCGTCGACACCGAGGTCGATCCCGTCGGTGGTTTCCCACTTGAGGTTGGGATTGGCGAGTGTGGCCGGTGCAAAGCCGATCCCCCGCACGCCCCCGAACACGTTCACGGTGTTGCCGAGCAGGGCGAGCGAGCTGTAGTTCCCGATCTCCTGGTTGCCCGTCCGGCCGTAGCTGGCGCGCAGCTTGAGATCGTTGAACAGGCCGAGCCGCTTGACGAATGCTTCGTCCGAGGCGCGCCAGGCGAACGCTGCGGACGGGAAAAGCCCATACCGATGGTCTGCGCCGAACCTGGACGAGCCGTCCAGACGCGCCGACACGGTAAACAGATACTTCTCGGCGATGCCCCAGCGCACCCGCGAGTAGTACGAGAGGAGAGACGAGTGCGGCGCGGGTGTCGACACGCTGCGGAACGTCTGCGCCGTATTCAGGCCGTTGACCCCGAGCGCGTCCGTCAGGAACGTCATCGCCGCCCCCGCGATCTGCGCCGTGTTCGAGCGCTGCATCGTCGTGCCGCCCACCACGTCGAGGCTGTGCAGCTCGCCGAATCGATGCTGGTATTGCAGCGTGTTCTCGAAGGTCCAGCTGAAGGTCTCGGACTCGCCCCGCTGCCCCTCGCCGCCGGTGTTCGACCCCGGCAGCACCGTCGAGGGCGAGTAGTAGTCCTGCACCGAGTTGAGGAAGTCCACCCCGACCGTACTCCGGAACGTGAGCCCGCTCCGGATGTCGTACTCGGCGAAGGCGTTGCCGATCACACGGTTGTCGCGTTCTTCGTTGGTGATCACCCTCGCCGTCGCGACCGGATTCGGGAATGCTCGACCGGTGAGTGGGTTGATCCCCGTGAAGTACTCGCCGCCCGTCACGGTGACGGGAAGCGTGGGTGGAGCTGTCAAGGCGTCCAGCATCACCGACGCCGCGCCGCCGTTTGGGAGCACGTGCGCGTGCGAGCGGCTCAAGCTGAGGCGGTTCCCGACGCGGAACTTGCTGCTGACCGTGCGATCGAAGTTGAGGCGGATGGACCCGCGACTCAAGTCAGAGCCGATGACCACGCCGTCGTTCTGCAGTAGGCCTCCGGAGACGTAGTACTTGGTGTTCGCGTCGCCGCCCGAGACCGAGAAGTCATAGTTGCGCAGCGGCGCCGTCCGGAAGATCGCGCCTTGCCAATCCGTCCCTCGGCCGAAGCTGGCGATTTCGGCGGGCGTGTAGAACGCGGGCTGGCCGGCATTCGCGTACGCAGTATTCACCATCTGGGCGAACTGCGCCGCATCGAGCACCGGCAGGGTGCGCCGCACGTCCTGGATGGCGTAGTACGAGCCGAACGACACGGCGTTTTGACCGGCCCGCCCGTGCTTTGTCGTGATCAGCACCACGCCGTTGGCGGCGCGCGCGCCGTAAATCGCGCCCGCCGAAGCATCCTTGAGGATTTCGATCGATGCGACGTCATCGGGGTTCAAGCCGGCGATCGGGTTCAAGCCCCGCATCCCTTCCCCGAGCAGGGTGCCCGGCGTTCCATCGTCGAGGTTGGTGGTGAGTGGCACACCGTCAACTACGTAGAGGGGATCGTTTCTCGCGGAAATGGAGTTGCCGCCCCGAATCCGCACCATCGCCCCCGCCCCGGGCTGCCCGCTCGACGTGACGACCTGCACGCCCGCAGCACGTCCCAGCAACGCCTGATCGACCGACGTGACCGGCGCCGAGGCAACCTGCTCGGCCGTAACCGACGACACCGCTCCAGTCAGCTCCCGGCGCGCCGTCGTGCCGTACCCGATCGCCACCACTTCCTCGAGCTGCGTGGCTTGGGGTGTCAACGCGAAGTCGACCGTTGCCTCCTGGTCCGGAAGCACGGTGACCGGCTTCGTCACCGAGGAGTACCCTATCCGCACGACTCTGACGGTGTGCTCGCC
>DATHGL010000256.1:0-10924 GCA_035317625.1 Gemmatimonadales bacterium
AATTCTCGTACTGGCAGACGCGCGCCTCGATCAGCGGAGCGCCCTTCAAGTCCGGGAACCGAAACGCCTGATAGTCCCGCGCCGTCCGCAACGCGTCCGAGGACGGGAGGCGCTCGCCGCTCGTGGGATCGAACGCGGGCCCCCGGCTGTCATCGGCGACCTTGAAGCCGCGCCATTCGTTCCCGGGAATCCCGTACATGAAGTGCGTGCCGTGGTCCGCCCACACGGGCAGCGCTTCCTCGGTGAAACGGCGGTCGCCGGACGGCGTGCCGAAGAAGAAGACCTCTTGCCGGGTCGGGCGCACGCGGTCGCCGATCACGTCCGGGAACAGGCTGCCGAGCCACGGACCGCAGGCGAAGACGAACAGGTCGGCCGTGAGCGTCGTGCCGTCGGAGAGGGTGACGGCCAGGAGCTCGCCTCGCACGGGCGCGGTGGGCTGCGCCGCGACTTGGCGGTATTCGCCGCCCTCGGCGAGGAAACCCTCGAGCACGCTGGCGCAGGCTCGCCGAGCCGTGAGGTAGCCGCCGTGGGGCTCGAAGATGGCCCAGCGCACGCGCTCGCAGTTGATCTGCGGGTAGCGTTTCACCGTCTCCCGGCCGGAGAGCTCCTCGAACGGGACGCCGACTTCCTTGAGCAGCGGCAGCGCCGCTTTCTCGTACTGGTCGTCGCTTTCGACCAGCCACAGCACGCCGATCGCGTGGTAGAGGTGACGGCTCCAGCGCCGCTCGTGCTCCTTCCAGAGCTGGTGCGCGCGGGCAGCCATGCGAGTGTAAATCACGCGCGGGCCGTAGGTCGCACGGATGACGCGCGTCTCGCCCCCCGAGCTGGCGCGGGCGTTGCCGGGCCCCCAGGCATCGAGCAGGGTCACGCGGGCGCCGCGGCGCCGCAAGTACAGCGCCGTCCAGCCGCCGAACGCCCCCGCCCCGATCACGACCACGTGCGGTTGCTTGCTCATCGGAACCCAGCCCTTCAGCAAGGAAGACGCGCCCAGCGCCGCGGTCGCCGCGGCGCAGCACTCGAGGAACGACCGACGGGGAATGCGACTCACGGCACGCTGATGCGCGCTCCCCGCGCCTCACGGACCGCACGGCGAACCGCATCCCGCTCCGCCGACGGCAACTGCGGTCCCCACGGATCGTCGCACGCGTCATCCGGAATCACGCCATCGGCCGCGAGCGCCCACAGCATCCGGCGCACGTAGCCCTCGATGGGTGCGACGAACGTCGCGCTCGCAAACCGGTCGCACAAGCCAGACAGCTTGACGAACTTCCCGAAGTCGCCGCTATGGAACGCCTCGATCAGCGCGACCTGAAAGCTGGTCAGTGCGGCACCCAAACCGATCAGCGCCGCCCGCGCGCCCATCGTGAGCGAGTAGCCCAGGAAGCGATCCTCGCCGGTGATCAGCAGCTTGTCGGGATGGTCCCGCATGAGCCCCGCGATCCGCTGGAACGTGACCACCGAGTCGAGGGTGGCCACTTTGATCCCGATCACATTGGGCAGGGCGAGCAAGGCGTGCAGTGTCTGATTGTCGTACGCGACGCCGCCCGCGGCCGCATATAGATAGAAGGCGATCACCGGGAGCTCGCGGCCGAGCGCCTCGTGAAAGCCGACCGGATCGTCCGCCCGCGGAAACGCGAGCAGCGCATCCGCACCCCCCGCCCGTGCCTCGGCGGCCATCTCGACGCTCGACACCCCGGCGATGATCGCACTCATCGGCAGGGCCGCCCGCCACGCGGCCAGCACGAGACGCCGCTGCTCGGCCGACAGGTGAGGCCCGCGGCCGGTGTGCGCCCACACGGCGACGCCGGCCACTTGGTGCCCGGCCATCCACGCGGCGTAGGCCTGCAGGGCGTCGTCCGCCAGCTGCGCGCCGCGGAACGGAACAGGGACGGCGGGGATCACCCCCCACTCGAGCGCTGCGACCAAGCGGCCAGGCGCTGGTCCGGCAGTCATCGGAGCAGTTTCCCTCGGGCGTTTTCCGACTCGATGGCCGCGCGTTGGTCGGGCGGCAGCTCGAGCAGATCGAGCTTGGCCACGGCATTCTCGGGAATCCGGAGCGGCTGGCCCGTGCCGAACAGGAACCGGTCGACGCCGACCGTGCCCAGCAACAGCTCCAGGTGATCCTCGGGGGGGCCCCACACCCAGCTCACGTCCCACCACAGCCGGGCTGCCTCCTGTGGCGTCGACCCGAAGTGCACCTCTTCGATGAATCCACGATCCGCGTGGGTGATCACGAGGCGCACGTCTCGGTCGCTCCGAATCAGCGTGCGCACCGCCGCGGCCGGCAGCTCCGCCACGGCATCGTTGGGATGGCGTTGGCGTCCGTCCTCGAGGCGCACCGCCATGAGCAAGGGGAGCTGTGCCGTGCCGCACGCCGCAGCGAGTGTTCGCATCTCGGACCCCGTCGGATCGAGCCCGTAGTACAGCGGATCGCACCGCACCGCCGGCGCACCACGGTCCGCCGCCCCGTCCAGCGACGTCTCCCAGCCCGACACCCCCGGGTGCACGGCGGGCACCGGTTTGAGCCGCGGGGCGCGCGCCGTTGCGTCATACAGCCACGCGTTGCCTTCCATCGGCTGGCGCCAGAACAGACTCGGGAGGTGACTCACCCATGCCTCGTCGATGCCGGTGCGGGTCATCGCCTGCAGCAATGCGTCGGGCGACGTTCCGGGCACCCGACGGTACGGGTAGGCCCCGAGCAGCGCATTGACGTCGATCCGCATCAGTCGGCGAACGCGCCGCGCGGGAAGATGCGCGCCGCGTTCTTCCACATGACGAGCTCCAGCTCGCGGGGCGGCAGCAGGCGCTCGAGGTAGCGCAACTTGGCCCAGCCCGTGTCCATCGTGAGGTCCGTTCCCCAGAGCAGGCGCTCCACGCCGACCGCATCCAGGCACGCCTCCAGCATGCCGCCGTCGACGCCGCTCCCCGATAGGTCGACGCAGACATTGGCCACGCCCCGCGCCACGGCGAGGGAGTGCTGCCAGTCGCCGCCGCCGCCGATGTGGGCGAGAATGAAGCGGACGCCGGGGTGCCGCGCGGCCAGCGCACACAACTCGGCTCCGTCCGACGCCTCCTGCCCCGGCCAGTCGCGGCGTCGGTGCTGCCACACGTGGTGCAACACGGGAACGCCGCGCTCGCGGGCCAGTTCGCAGATCGGATCGAGCAACGGGTCGCTCGCGCGCCGGCTCGCGGCGAGCTTGATCCCGACCATGCCGGCGCCGAGGCAGCGGGTGATCTCGGCGCGCGCCGCAGCGGTGTAGTTCGGGTTGACGGTGACGTAGCCGCGGACGGCGTCGGGATGCTCCCGCTGGAGCGCGAGCAACGCACTGTTGGCGTGCTCGAGATCGGGCGCCGAGGGAAAGTAGATCGGCGAGGTCCGGCCCCAGCTCCCGAGCATCGAGGCGACGTGGATCGTGATCCCGATCTGTCGCCCCGCCCGGAGCCGACTGGCGTTGCGCTCCCGCCAGTCGGCGCGCGGCGCGCGCTCGTGGTAGAAGTGGGCATGCACGTCGATGAGCATGGCCAGAATCTGGGTCATACGACGCTACGACGCTACGTGGTACGGAGCCGTGCCGCATCTCCGTATAGCGTCGCGTCGTAGCGTCTTACGACGGTTTATGTATCTTGTCCCATCACCCGAGCCGCAGAGGACCGCCATGCGTACTCCGCAGCCGCCGACTCCGCCGCGCCCCCCCGGAGGGCCGCCGCCGCGCGGGCCCACCCCGCCGCGGGGCCCGACGCCGCCGCGCGGCCCGGCGCCGAAGGCCGGTGCGCCACCCCGGCCCACCGTGAAGCCGGCGGCACCCCGGGCGCGCCCGTCGCGCAAGCTGCCGGCGTGGCTGGCACGGGCGCAGCGCCTGCTGTTCCAACCGACGCAGGAATGGGCGACGATCGCGGCCGAGTTCGCCACGCCCGGCCCCATCTACACGCGCTTCCTCCTGCCGATGGCAGCCATCGGCCCACTCGCCGCCACCGTGGGAACGATTGTGTTCGGCGTACGCAGCAGCTTTGCGGGGACGTACGAGATGTCGATCGGGGACGCGGTCACGAGCGGCGTGCTCGAGTACGGCCTCAACCTGGGCGGCGTGTACGCCTTGGCACTCATCATCGACCTGCTCGCGCCGATGCTCGGCACCCAGGGCAACCGGGTACAGGCGCTCAAGGTGGCCGCGTACGCCACGACGCCCTATTGGCTCGGCGGCGTGCTCGCGCTGTTCCCGAAGCTCACGCCGATCGGCATGCTGCTCGGCCTGTACAGCATCTGGTTGTTCAAGCTCGGCCTCGTCCCGGTGATGAAAATTCCCAGGGACAGGAGCGCCGCCGCGACGCTGCTCGTCACGATCGGGGGCGTGCTGGTCGCGCTCCTCATCGGCGCCCTGTCACGGGTGTTCGTCTAACGCCGCTCGCGGAACGCCGCGCGGGCGGCGCCGCCCTCGCGCGCGAGCAGCCGGGCCGCGGCCGCGAGGCCGGTGAGCGCGAACAGCCCGAGCGCGACGCAGTCGAGCGACACCGGTAGCTCGCCGCCGTACCCGGCATCCGCCCACGGGGCGAGCAACGCGTGCTTCAGCAGGTCGACCCCGTACGCGAGCGGGTTCAGGTAGGCGACCGCGTGCAGCACGGGACCGAGGTGCCGCACGGGGTACAGCGCACCCGAGAGGAACAGCATCGGGAACACCACGAAGTTCATGACGCCCGCGAAGTTTTCGATGGAGCGCATGCTCGCGGCGAGCACGACTCCCAGCGCCCCCAGCGCGAGGCTCGCGAGGACGATGGCGGCGAACCCCAGCAGCGCCCTCGCGACCGTGGGCGCGAGGTGCACGAGCGGGAGCAGGATCCCGGCGACGACCAGCGCCTGCGCCGTGCCGAGCAGCGTGGCGGCCAGCGCTTTCCCGAGCGCGACCGTGCTGCGCCGGATCGGAGCGACGAGCATCATCCGGAGCACGCCGGCATCGCGGTCGGTCACCGTAGACAGGGCCGCGAGCAACGAGCCGAACATCACCACCATCCCGAGCAGCCCGGGCGTCATGTAGACGCGGTAGTCGATCTGGCTCCGCCCTGCGAACACGGCCGCGAACCCCGCGCCGGCGAACAGGAGCCACACGAACGGGCGCGCGATGCTCGACAGCACCCGGCCGCGCTGCCGCAGAAACCGCACGAACTCGCGTACCACGATTCCGTACACCGCGCGCATGTCACCCGGCTCCGGTGTCGGCCAGCCGATGCCCCGTGCGCGCCAGAAACACCTCCTCGAGCGACACGACGTCCGCACCCCGTTTGAGCTCGGCAGGCGTGCCGAGCGCCACCAGCCGGCCGTCATCCAGCACCGCCACGCGGTCGCATGGCTCGGCCTCTTCGACGTAGTGCGTCGTGAGGAACACCGTGAGCGCGGACGCCGCGCGCAACCCGCGGATCAGGTCCCACAGGGAGCGTCGCGCGCGCGGGTCGAGGCCGGCCGTGGGCTCATCGAGAAACAGGACGCGTGGATCGTGCAGGATGCCGCGCGCGATGTCGACGGCGCGCCGCATGCCGCCCGACAGGGCCCGCACCGGATCGCGCCCCCGCTCCACAAGGCCGAATTGGCGCAGCAGCGCGGCGATGCGCGGCTCGGCCACGCGGGCGGGAAGATTCCAGAGGCGGGCGGCGAAGCGGAGATTCTCCTCGACGGTCAGGTCGCGATCGAGCGTCGTGTCCTGAAACACCAGACCGATGCCGCGTCGCACCGCGAGGCCCTCGCGCGCCACGTCGTGTCCCGCCACTCGGGCCGCGCCGCGGGACGGCGTGAGCAGCGTGGCGAGGAGGTGGACGGTGGTGGTCTTGCCGGCGCCGTTCGGTCCGAGCAAGCCAAAGAACTCGGCCTCGCGCACTTCCAGGTCGAGGTGATCGAGCGCACGGATCGAGCCGAAGTCCTTGCCGAGGCCGCGGGCGTCGATCGCGGCGGGGGTCATTCCTTCGCGGCGAGCGCGCGCGACGCGGGTGCCGCGCGATAGGTCCACTCCGGAGGCTCGGCCGCCGCAGCGGCGGCGCGCTCCACGTCGGCCACGGCCGCGTCGATCAGCCCGCGGTGGGGCGACAGCGAGCACACGGGGTCGGTGAGGGCGGCGTCGCCGGTCACGAGAAACGCCTGGCACCGACAGCCGCCGAAGTCCTGCGCCTTGCGCGGGCAGGAGCGACACGGCTCGGGCATCCAGGCGTCGCCCCGGAAGCGGGTGAACGCATCCGAGTGCTCCCAGATCCAGTCGAGCGGGCGCTCCCGTACGTTCTCGAACGTGAGCGAGGTGATGCGACCCGCGGCGTGGCAGGGCCACACCTCCCCAGCCGGCGTCACCGTCATGTACGCCTGCGCCCACCCGCCCATGCACGGCTTGGGGTACTGCTCGTGGTAGTCGGGGAGGACCCACACGATCTCGAGCGTGGTGCCGAGCCGGGCACGCTCGCGCTGCACCACCTGCCACGCCGCGTCGAGCTGCGCTTTGGTGGGCATGAGCGCGTCGCGGTTGTGCAGCGCCCAGCCGTAGAACTGCGTATTCGCCAGCTCGATGCGCTCCGCCCCGAGTGACTCGGCGAGGCGAATCAGCGCCTCGACCTGATGGAGGTTGCGGCGGTGCAGCACCACGTTGACGGTGAGGGGAAAGCCCAGCTCGCGCGCGTACTGGTACGCCGCGAGCTTGTCCCGGTAGGACGTCGTGCCGGCGATCTCGTCGGAGCGCTCGGCGTCCGCCGCCTGGATGCTGATCTGGACGTGATCGAGCCCCGCGGCCTTCAGCGCGGCGAGGCGCTCGCGCGTGAGTCGGTACGCCGAGGTGATGAGCGACGTGTACAGCCCGAGTCCGTGCGCGGTGCGGACCAGCTCCTCCAGGTCCGAGCGCAGCGTCGGCTCCCCGCCCGAGAGGCCGAGCTGCAACACGCCGAGCGCCTTCGCTTCGCGGAACACGCGGCACCACTCGGCGGTCGTGAGCTCCTGCTTGAAGCGCCCGCCCGCGAAGTCGAGCGGGTTCGAGCAATAGGGACACTGCAGCGGACACTTGTAGGTCAGCTCGGCGAGCAGCCACAGCGGCTTAGAGACCGTAGGTCACCAACCCTTTCGCGGCCAGCCCGTCGAGGAACGCCGTGATGTCGCGCTCGAGGTCGGACGCGCCGTAGCGGCCCTCGAGGGTCGCGACGATGTCGGCGACCGAGCGGGTCCCGTCGCATAGCCTGAGAATCTCCACGCCCGTGCCGTTCAGCGTCACGAGTCCCTCGGGATACAGCAGGACGTCACGCCCGCGGACGTCGTCCCGCTGCAGTCGCACCTTCGCGTGGAGCCGCGGCGCGCCCAGGTGTGTCACGACGCTCACGCCACGCCGCCGGGGAGCGGTCCCCGCTCCACCGCGTCCAGCAGGGACCACAGCACGTCACACTTGAACTCGAGCGCGGCCACGGCCCGCGCCTGCTCCTCACCGCTCCGAAACCGCTCGGTCACGAGCCCGAGTGCGTATTCAGCGTCACGTGGCGCCTGGGTGAGGCGGTTCTTGAAGTACTGCAGCCCGTCCGGATCCACCCACGTGTAGTGGCCGAGCATGGCCGCGAGTCGCTCCTTCACGATGAGCGGGGCGAACATCTCCGTGAGCGAGGACGCGACCGCCTCGAGCCACGGCTTGACGCGGCAGAAGTTGACGTACGCGTCCACCGCGAAGCGCACGCCCGGGAGCAGGTGCCGCTGAGCGAGCAGCGCGTCGCGGGTTACGCCCATCGCTTCGCCCAGGCGCAGCCATGCTTCGATCCCGCCTTCTTCCCCCGGCCGCCCGTCGTGGTCAATGATCCGCTGGATCCACTGCTGGCGGACCTCGCGCTCGGGACAACTCGACAGGATGAGGGCATCCTTGACCGGAATGCTGATCTGGTAATAGAAGCGGTTCGCCACCCAGAGCTGCAGCTCCTGGCGCGACAGCTCGCCCCGGTGCATCCGCTGGTTGAAGGGATGGAGGTGGTGGTAGCGGCGCACCAGCACGTCGCGCAGCCGGCTCGCCAAGTCGGAGGTCGCCGGCGCGCTCAGATGCACGCTCACAGCTCGAACTCCATCGCGTCCTCTCCCACCACGATCCCCGCCGCCTCTACGCGCGCCCGCTCCGCCGAGCCGCGGCAGAGAATCGGGTTCGTGTTGTTGATGTGGACGAGCACCACGCGCCGCGCGCCGAGCCGCGGCAGGAGCTCAAGGCTGCCACCCGGCCCACCCACCGGCAGGTGGCCCATCTCCCGCGCCGTCGGTGCGTCGACGCCCGCGGTCCGGAGCTCGTCGTCGGACCAGAACGTGCCGTCGAACAACAGGAGATCGGCGCCGCTCGCGACGCGCCGCACCGCTTCATCCATCGCTCCGGCCGTCGGCACGTACGCGAGCGTCCCACCGGTGCGCTCGTCGGTGAGCCGGAGGCCGACGTCGAACGTGGCCGTCGGGGCCGAACGAGCGTAGCGCGGCGGGCGCCGGGCCATGGCGGTCACGGAGCAGCAAATGCCGAGCGCTGCGCCCGCGCTGTCGGTGAGCGCGAGCGGGCGATCTTCCTCGAGCGCGCGCGGCTCTACCCCCGAGTAGGCGGACAGCACCCGAAAGAGCGGCCACTCGTCGCCGAGCAGCGCGGTCACGCCCGCCGGGGCATACACGGGCAGTCGCGTAGCGCTCTCACGCAGCAACAGGAGGCCGAGGGTGTGGTCGATCTCGCCGTCGGTGAGGATCACCGCCCCCAAGGGGGTACCGCGCGGACTATCGGGGGGAGGCCAGAGCGCCCGGTGGGCGGCGAGTTGCGTGCGCAGGTCCGGCGAAGCGTTCAGAAGAACCCAGCGCTCGCCGTCGGCGCTCACCGCGACCGACGACTGCGTGCGGCCGGAGGGTTGGTCGCTCTCGCGAGCGGCGACGCAGTTGGGACAGGCGCAGTTCCACTGCGGGACACCGCCGCCTGCCGCCGAGCCGAGGATGATCACGCGCATTGAACAAAAGGGCCGGGTGTGTCACCCGGCCCTCCATCAACTATGCCAGTCTGGTTCAGGCGTTGCCGGCGTACGCGCCGACTTCCATTCCCAGCTCGACGACTGCGAACTCGGGCTTCGTCCAGGACATGGTGCATCCTCCAGAAGCGGGGGTGATCCATCACTACCAACCGCTCCCTCCCAACGCAGGGGCCGTGCCACCCACGTCGGGTCACGCCCCGAGGGCACAACCGGTTCCGCTGCAAGGGATTGTCGCGTGAAACCGCGCCGTGGCCGAGCCGAGCCCCGAGGGGCGAGACGGGTCATTTCACCCACTCTGGGTGTCATCACCCACCCAAACCGAACTTCTTCAAGCGATACCGCAGGGTGTCTCGGGAGATCCCTAGACGTTGCGCCGCCCTGGTCTGGTTTCCGCCGGCCTCCCGCATGGCGCGCTCGATCATGGCCTTCTCCCAGTGCGCCAGATCAACACCTTGCGGCGGCAACGCGGGGGACCCGGCCGCGTCCGACTCCGCCGGCAAGCCGGCGAGCGCCGGAGTCGGCGGGTGGTCGGGGCTGGTGAGTGACAGGTGCTCGACGTCGAGCGTCGAGCCCCGACTCCACAGGACGGCCCGCTCGATGACGTGGCTCAGCTCGCGCACGTTCCCGGGCCACGGGTACGCCAGCATCATCTCCCGCGCGGGCGCGCTGATCTCACGCACCGCCTTTCCATATCTGGCGTTGAACGTCCCCAGGTAGTGCCCGGCGAGGAGCAGCACGTCTTCCCCTCGCTCGCGCAGGGGAGGCACGTCGAGCACGATCACCGCCAGCCGGAAGTACAGATCTTTCCGAAACCGCTCCTGGCGCACTTCGCGCTCGAGGTCGCGGTTGGTCGCGGCGATGATGCGGGCGTCGATCCGACGCTCGCGGACGCTGCCCAGGCGCCGCACGGCGCGCTCCTCGATGGTCCGGAGCAGTTTGCCCTGGACCGAGAGATCGACGTCGCCGATCTCGTCGAGGAAGAGGAAGCCGCCCTCGGCCGCCTCGACGAGCCCAGGCTTCGACTCCTTGGCGTCCGTGAACGCGCCGCGCTCGTAGCCGAAGAGCTCGGCCTCCATGAGGGTCGCCGGGAGGGCCGTGCAGTTGACCTCGATGAACGGCTTCGTGGCACGGGGCCCGGAGGCGTGGATGGCGCGGGCCAGCAGGCCCTTGCCGGTGCCCGTCTCGCCGGTGAGGAGGACGGGCGGCGTCTCCTCCAGCGCGGCGATCTGGCGCGCCCGCTCGAGCACGGCGCGGATGGCGGGCGACTCGCCCACTAACCCCTCGAACCGCCCGTCGCGGGTCGCGCGCCGACGGTAGTAGGACAACTCCTGCTTCAGCAGACGGTTCTCGCGCGCGCGGTCGGCCAGGAGCTTCAGCTCCTCCAGGTCCACCGGCTTCTTGACGTAGTCGAAGGCGCCGAGCTTCACCGCTTCCACCGCGCCTTCGATCGAGCCGTAAGCCGTCAGCATGATGACCGGGATCACCGGGTCGAAGGCGCGGATCCGCTTGAGGAGGTCGAGCCCGCTCATGCCGGGCAGCCGCACGTCGGCGAAGACGACGTCGGGCTGGAGGCTTTCGAGCAGCTCCAGGGCTTTCTCCCCGGTGCCGGCCACCTCCGCCTCGTAGCCATGATCGGCGAGGAAGGCTTTGGCCGACCGCGCGAGGGTGTGCTCGTCGTCGACGATCAGGACGGTGGAGCCGCTCATGCGTCGCCGCCGGCGGCGGGCAGCCAGATGCGCACCGTGGTGCCGTGGCCCACCTGACTGGTGATCTCCAGGCGGCCGCTCGCCTCCTCCACGTAGCGCTTGGCAATCGCGAGCCCGAGGCCCGTACCCTCGGGGCGCGTCGTGAAGAACGGCTCGCACAGGTTGGGCAGAATCTCGGGCGGGATGCCGCCGCCAGAATCGCTGATCTCGAGCATGACCCCGTCGCCGCCGGCGGCGCC
>DATHGL010000257.1:0-15095 GCA_035317625.1 Gemmatimonadales bacterium
CTGATAGAGCGCCCCCAGCCAGCTTTCAAGCTCACGCCTCCCGCCTCCCGCCTCCCGCCTCCCGAGATTTCCCAACCCGATCTCCCACAGTTCGAGATACGCCGGTTGGGCCAGGGAGACCCCGAACCGCGAATCCTTCCGCGCGGGGAACGAGAAGTCAGGCAGCGCCGTGCGCGCCGGCGCGAGCAGTGCCGCGCGGACGCGCGCCGCGAGTTTGGGCTCGGCAAAGATGTCCACGCCCGCAAGGCGCGCCCACGCCGCCCCGGTGAGGAGCCCCCGCAGCGCAAACAGGTGGTAGTTCTCTCCCTCGTACCACATGCCGTCACGCCCAAAACCCCGGAGCAGGTGCTCGAGCAGCCCCGTCGGACCTTCGATCGCGCGCTTGGCTAGATCCTCGTCCTCGAACCAGGCAGCGATGGCCGTCAGCGCCATGTTGTTCCACGTCTGGCGGTTCGAGAACCCCTCGTCGAACTCGCCGATCAGGTTCGCCGCTTCGTCCGCCACCTGATTCACGCCCCGAGCGACGGCGTCATCGAGCCGGCCGCAGGCGCGCAACAGCCCCGCCGCTGCCAGGTAGTTGCCGATCCAGATGGATTCGAGGTAGGTGGAAAAGAACAACCGACTCGGCCCCAGCACGTTGTCGCGGTTGGGATATTGCCAATAGCTTCGGGCATAAGCCTGGAGCACCTCAGTCGCCCGCGTCGCGGCGGCGGCATTGTCATCCAGCGCCGCGAGCGTCGCCAGGTGCGCGGCGCGCTCGGCAAGCCAGAGGTGCTGGTAGCGCGCCCACTGACCATCGTGGCGCTCGCCGGTGAACCGTCTGCCACAGCGGGGGCAACGGTGCTCCGCCGGGCTCCACGGATCGAAGGAGAGAGCGGCCCCGTCGTCGGGGCACACGCCACCGTCGGTCGACAGGAGCGCCTTCGCTGCGGGCACGGGCGGTAGCCGCGCGAGCAGCGGCGCCGCGCGCTCGGTGAGATGGGCCAGGAGCGCCGCGAGGTCGGGCGCGCCGGGGATTTCCGCCCTCCGCGCCGCCAGCTGTTCCGCCGTCACCACGCCCGAACGCCCTCAAGCGCCCACCGCGTGGGCAGCACGGTGGCGCCGACGGCGCGCGCCGCCGCGATCGCCGGTCCGGGGTCGTCGCCGGTGATGAAGAACATCGAGCCCCCTGCCCCTGATCCAGCCGCCTTGCCGCCGAGCACGCCCGCGTCGTGTAGCGCACACTCGAGCCGGGCCATCTCCGGCGTGCGCATCTCGGAGTCGAGCGCCTGCTGGTGCCGCCAGTTTTCGGAGAGCAGCAGGGCCACGCGTCCGTGGTCCGCGGCGCGCAGCGCGTCGGCCATGGCCGCGGCCGCGTCCTTCATCGCCCGCAAGGCGCCGGTGACCTGCGGATCGCCACGCTCGTAGGCCGCCATCACCCGCGCGATCGTGGCGCCCGAGACGCGTGACGTGCCCGTGTAGCACAGGACCGTGCGCCGCTCGAGCGCCGCCGCGAACGCCGGGTCGAGCGTCATGGGCTCGACCCCGACGTCGGGATCCCGAAACGTGAGTCGCTGGAAGCCGCCGAGCGCCGCCGCGAACTGATCCTGCTTGCCGCCCGGAATCCGCGCCTCCACGGTCTCGAGATACCACGCCTGCTCGGCGACCTCCCGCCCGCTCAGCCGTTCACCGCGCGCCAACGCGAGCGCCGCGACGAGCGCCACGTCCATCGCGCCGGAGCTGCCGAGCCCCGAGCCCGGCGGCGCATCGGACCGCGTGGTGAGCGTGCAGGCGGCCTGCACCGGCAGCATCCGGAGCGCGGCCTTCAGGAGATCGAGCCGGCCGTCGGACGCGAGCCCACCCGCGTTCGCGCACTCGAGCTCCTGGCCCAGGTCTTCGGCGACGAGCCGGATGCGCGACCCACCCAGCTTCACCTCGACCCGCGCGCAGAGCTGGATCGCCGCGCTCACGACGACGCCGCCCTCGCGCGCCGAGAACGGCGGGACGTCGGTCCAGCCTCCCGCGAAGTCGAGTCGCACGGGGGCCGCCGCGTGGAACTCCGTCGGCTGGTCGCGCCGCGTCACGGCGCCGTCCGCCACGCCGTGACGGTCGGCAGCTCGCCCCGCAGATCCATCCGTACCCCGCTCACCCGCCGATTCATCCCCTGCACGCCCCGGGCCTGGTAGAGGAACGCGACCGGCAGCGAATCGCGGAACAAGCGCTGCGCTCGCGCCGGATCGGCCGGTACGCGCAGCCCCGCCAGGCCGGCGAGCGTCGTCAGGTACCCGAGTCCGAGGTCGCCCGGCGTGCCGAGCACGGCCGCCGTGAAGTCGCGCCGTCCCGCGTTCACGCGGGCGAGGAACGCCGTGAGCTCGAGCTGGCGGATCGCGACGTCGAACCCCACGGCGGCGAGCCGCGCCTGGATCAGCTGCTCCAGCGCCGCCTCACCGCTCCCGACCGTGAGCAGCTCGAACGCGATGCGCCGGCCCCCGAGCAGCCGACGGGCCGAATCGGGAGCGGCCGGAATCGGGCGCACCGGCACAAAGCCCGGGACGTCCGGCGGCACCGGGCCGTCCGCCACGGCGCCGAAGCCGTAGAGGTACCCGGCGACGATCTCGCGACGATCGAGCGCCAGGGCGACCGCGAGCCGGACGCGGGGATCGTCGAACGGCGCGCGACGCATATTGAACACGATCCCGTACGGAAAGATGACCGGGTAATCGAGCACCGTAAGCGCCGGGTTGTCGCGGACGAACATCGCATGCGCCGGTTGGATGCCGGCGAAGTCCACCTCGCCCGCCGTGAGCGCCGCGAGCTTGGTGGTGGGCTCGTCCACGACGACCACGATGAACCGCTCGAGCGCGGGGGGGCCGCCGAGGGCGGGCGGGAAGTCGGGATTGGCGGCGAACACCCAGCGACGGTTGGGCTCATGCGTGACGAAGCGAAACGGTCCGTTCCCGATCGGACGCTGGTTCCACGCGGCACGCCGCAACTCGGCGCGCGGGACGGAGTCGAGCAAGTGAGCCGGAAGGATGGCGAGATCGGTGAGCACGTCGGGCATGGCGCTCTGCTCCCGGGCGAACCGGATCACCACCGTCGAGTCGTTCGGGTCGTTCACGAACGCCACATCGACGAAGTCGTTGAAGCGCGGGTACCCGGTCGCGGAGTCGCGCGCGGCGGAGAGCGTCCACGCCACATCGCGCGCCGTGGTCGCCACACCGTCGTGCCACCGCACGCCCGGCTGCAGCCGGAACGTCAGGGCCTTGTGGTCCGGGGACCACGTCCAGGAACGCGCGAGGTAGGGCTGGGGTGCGAGGGTCGAATCGTACCGCACCAGGGTGGTCAGTAGGACGTACCGCTCCACCTGCTTCGCGAACGGGTGGATCGTGACGAGCGGGTTCAGGCTCTGGAGGTCCGCCCCCGAGGCGTACACCACGGTCCGACCCCGGCGCGCCGGCCTCGTGCCGCACGCCGCGATCACCGTTCCCACGATCACCAGTCCCAGGACTCGTCGCCGCACGCCCGGATTCTAGCGGGGCCCGCCGGGCCGCGCGAGATTCGGGGCATGCTCGCGCAGCTCGGACGGCGGGCTGTGGCGGGGGCCGCCGTCGTCGTCGGCGTGGTGACGCTCACGTTCTTCCTCGTGCAGCTGGCGCCGGGAGACCCCGTGGAGCGCTTGCTCGGGCCGAGCGCGACGCCGGCACAGCTTGCCGCCGGGCGGCGCGCCCTCGGTCTCGATCGGCCGGTGGCCACACAATACGTGATCTGGCTCGGCCGAGTCGCCCGCGGGGATTGGGGTCGGAGCATCGCCACCGGGCGCCCGGCGCGCGACGTGCTCGCCGACGCCCTCCCTGCGACAGTGACGCTCGTCGGCCTGTCGCTGGTCCTGAGCTACATGCTGGGTCTCGCGCTCGGGGCGTGGCAGGCCGGCGCGGACTCCCGGGTCGACACGGCAGTCTCCATCACCACGGTCACCTTGTTCGCGCTTCCGGGATACTGGCTCGGGCTCATGCTCGTGATGGCGTTCACGTACTGGGCGCACTGGCTCCCCGCCTTCGGGGCTGCCGGGCTCGACGCCGACGCGCTCACGGGGTGGAGCCGGTACGCCGATCGGTTGCGACATCTCGCCCTGCCGCTCGCCACGCTGACGCTGATCGGCGTGGGGGGCGTGGCGCGTTATGCGCGCGGCGCGGTGCGCGACGTCAGGAGCCAGCCGTTCGTCCGCACCGCTCGGGCGAAAGGCCTTTCGGCGTGGCAGGTCACGCGACGGCACGTCGCTCGGAACGCGTTGATCCCGATCGTGACGCTCGTCGGGTTGTCGCTGCCGGCGCTCTTCTCGGGTGCGGTGTTCGTGGAGGCCGTGTTCGCGTGGCCCGGCGTCGGGCGGCGGCTGGTCGAGGCCGTCCAGGCGCGCGACTACCCGGTGGTCATGGCCGCGACGACCGTGACGGCGGTCCTGGTCGTGACGGCCAACCTCCTGACGGACTTGGGCGTCGCGTGGATCGATCCCCGGATACGCCATGGGAGCCGCGTGACGTGAGACGATTGCTGCGGGACCGGCGGGCCGCGTTCGGTGCGGGGGTGCTTGCGGTCGTAGCGTGCGCGGCGGTGGCGGCGCCGCTCGTCTCGAGCGGCCATCCCGCGGCGCAGCACGACGTCGTGGCGACGCGGTTTCTGCCGCCCCTCGCCACCGACCACGCCGGCGGCTTCCACGCGCTCGGCACCGACCGCTTCGGCCGCGACGTGTGGACACGGTTGGTCTACGGGGCGCGCATCTCCCTGGCCGTCGGCGCGCTCGCCGTACTGCTGTCCATCGCGATCGGCGTCGTGGTCGGGGCCGTCGCGGGCTACTGGCCTGGTCCCGTGCGGACCCTGCTGCTCGGGCTCACAGACTTCGTGCTCGCGCTCCCCCGCGTGGTCCTGCTGCTCCTGCTCGCCGCCCTGGCACGACCCAGCGCGCTGCTCGTCATCGCCGTGCTGGGGCTCACCGGGTGGATGGCGATCGCGCGGCTGGTGCATGGGGAGGTGCGCTCGCTCGCCACCCGCCCGTTCGTCGAAGCAGCCGTCGCGCTCGGCTTGCCAGGCGTCCGTGTGCTGGTGCGCCACATCCTCCCCCACGCGCTCACGCCGGTGATCGTCTCGGCGGCCCTCGGCCTCGGAAACGCCATCATGCTCGAGGCCGGGCTGTCGTTCCTCGGCCTCGGCGTTCAGCCGCCCGCGCCGTCCTGGGGCAACATGATCGCCTCTGGGCGCGACACGCTCGTCAACGCTCCGTGGGTGGCGACGGCGCCGGGGATCGCGCTGGTGCTGGTCGTGGTCGCGTGCACGCTGCTGGGGGATGCACTCCAGGACGCCCTAGATCCCGCCTAGCTCGGGGAGCACGGCCGCGCTCACTTCGTGCCCCCCGTCGAACACAATTTCCCTGTAAGGAATGGCGTGCTGGCGGAGCCGAGCCGTGGTCGTCGCGACGACCTTCGGCGTGATGAACTCGTCCGAGCGCCCGTAGACCAACGTCAGCCGGGCCGCGCGCAGCCGCTCCACCGCGGACTCGCGCGACAGATCGAGATCGGGGGGAAACTCACCGCCCCACAGCACGAGCCGATCGATCAGCGCCGTTCCCATCGCCGCCCACCGACTGACGGTCGGGGCGCCCTGGGAAAAGCCCAGCGCGTGCACGGTCACCCGGGTCCGGTCGAGCTCGCGGAAGACGGCCGCGTACACGGCATCGAGATACTGCACGTAGTCCTCGATCTCGGTCAGGCGGTCCTCGCGCGTCATCCAGCTCGCGCCCACGCGGCGCTCGGTGGGGCTCTCGCTCAAGTAGAAGCGCGACAGCCCCTCCGGCGCCACGAGGTAGCGCCGGCCGTCGTCCAGCCCGCGCAGCTTTTCCAGGAAGCGCCCGGCCAGTTGCCCGTACCCGTGACACAAAAACCAGACCTGCCCCACTCCGACCGAGCCGTTGCCGAGAGTGAAGTAGCGAGCGCTGCGAGTCACTTCGATTTGGTGTTCCCGCATGCGCTCACCCCAAAGCGGAATGTGGAATTCGGAATGCGGAATTGCAGGGCGAGGTCGTTTTCAAGTCACCAGGATCGTGACGATCTCGTGCGGCTCGGCCGTGAACCGCACCGTCTTGCCCCGCCCCTCGAGCACCAGGGCCACCGACTCCCGCTCGTCGGCGCGCACGCGATGAGCGCTCTTCACGGCGTCGCCCCCGCCGAACCGCCACGCGCCCGCCGCTTTTCGATTGGTCGCGTTGTAGCACCGCAGCACGAGCGGCGAGCCCTGCTGCGCGGGCTTGACCGCCGACAGGACGAGCCCCGACCCCTCGAGCACGACGTCCACGGGGGCGAGTGTGAGCTCCACGGCGTCGCGCAGCCAGAACCCCCGCAACGGCAGGAACGCGTCTTCCCACAGCGACGGCACCACGTCACCGCGCTCCACCTCCCCTTGCGACACCGGTACGAGGGCGAACTCCACCCGGCTGGTGCCCGGACACTGCGCCAGTGGCGTCGCCGTGGGCCAGCCGGCGTGGCCCGGTCGCGTCGGGAGGTCGCCGCGCGACAGCTCGCCCACCGCACGCAGCAGCGTCACGAGGAGATCGCCCCGCCCCGTCCACTCATACTCGAAGAAGCCGGGGGCGAGTAGCGCGAGACCGCGTGCCCCGGCCGCCGCCGCCACGAACCCGTGCGCCGGCGCCGTGCGCACCGGCGTTTCGAGGGGGTAGTCGGCGGGGTTGGCGGCCACCGGCGGTCGGGCGACGGCGCCGAACGCCGTCCCCGCGACCGCGGCCACGCCCGCGAGCCCCGTCGGCACGCGCGCGCGCAGCCGGTGCCACTCCGCCCGATTGTCCACGTCGAGGATGCAGCGGACGATGGGACTGTCGGCGTGGAGCACGATCACGAGCCGGATGGACACGCGCCGTCCGACGTCGACCCGAGCTTCGAGCGCCGCGATGAGCGGCCCCCCCGCGAGGCGCCGTACCTTGATCCGCCCCGCCGCGCGCACCAGCCGATCGCCGGCGGGCGGGCAATACGTGTACGTGTCTCCGGCGTCGCCCCCGTCTTCGATCCGGAGCACGTCGCCAAACCGCTGCCCGCTGCGCCGGTCGTGCAGCGCCAGGGCGCCGGTCGACTCGAGCGTGACTTCGATCCAGTGATTGACGAGCGACCGGCCCTGGACCGAAGCGCCTTCACCGGCGGCGTCGGGTCGCGCGCCGGCCGGGGCGAGGCCCGCGTGCAGCAGTCCCAATCCCGGCACGCTGGGCGCCCGGAACGCGATCCGCACCTGATCCACTTCGTCCTGGTCGGGGTAATGCCGCGCCGCGTCGAGCCGCTCGGTCCCGAGCCGCCGGTCGAGCACCTGCACCGGGATGGCGCGCCCGTCCGCGGACGCGAGCGCGAAAGGACGGTAGCCCTCTCCTTCCCGCGGCACGCGGTCCCCGGGAGGCCCGACCAGCACGTCGCGCCGGAACAGCGTCACGTCGGCGATCATCACGCCGCGGCGCGGGCGCGCCGCGGCATTCCAGAGCACGAGCGCGGGCGCGGCCATCGCCGCGTGCTCGCGTGCCGTATCGGGCACATGGCGGACGAGCTCATGCAGGCTGCCGCGCACGACCTCCCGCGCCAGCGCTTCGACGCTCGTGAGGCGGGCTTCCACCGCGCGCGCCACGTCGTCGCTCGCGCAGCCGGCGATGGCGTCGTGGAACTGGCAGCGTACCAGGGCGCGCCACGCGAGCTCGAGCACCGGCCGCCGGTCGCGTCCGCCCGCGCGGCGGGCGAGCGCGGCGAGCGGCTCCGCCACGCGCCGGAGGGCCAGCTCGGCCGTGCCGTAGCGACGCTTGAGCGGCGCCCGCGTCCCGTGCACGCCCTGGAGCGTCCACGCGTACCGATAGGACCAGCGCAACTCTCCCACGAGCGGTGCCGGCTTCGCGCCTTCGGTCGCGGCTTGAAAGAACTCGTCGAGCCGCGAAACGCGGAACGCGCTCTGCGGATCGAGCTCCGCGAGCAGGTCGCGCAGGCGGGGGACGTCGGGATGCGGCGCGTGGTGATCGGCCCCGATGAAGACGGGGATGTGCTTGCCGCCGGCGCGTTGCACGAGCGCCCGGCGCACCGGCGCCCACGCAGGAAACAAGCGCTCGGCGTCGGCGGGCAGCGTCGCTCCGATCTCGTACCCCGCGCGCGGCAGGTGCCACAACACGACCTCTTTCCCGTCCGGGCCGGCCCAGCGGTACAGGTCCCGCTCCTGGCCCGCCTCGCCACCCAGACCGCGCCACACCACGCCGGACCGGATCCCGAATTCGCGCGCCAGGGTCGGCCAGGCGGCAGGGTGACCGAACGCGTCGGGGGAGTACAGCACGTCGAGCCGCCCACCCAGTCGCTCCGCGTCCGCGGCGCCGAGCAGCAGATTGCGAATCAATCCCTCGCCCGAGGGGATCTGCTCGTCGGCGAGCACGTACCAGGGGCCTACCTGCAGGCGACCGGTTTTCACGAGCGCGCGCACGTCGCCCTCGCGTTCCGGGCGCGCGCGCACATAATCCTCCACCAGCGCCGTCTGCCCGTCGAGCAGGAAGCTGCGGTACCCGGGGTCCACCTGCAACCGCTCGATCAGATCGTCCATCACGACGACGAGCCGGGCCTGGAACGCGGCGCGCGGCAGGTACCACTCGCGGTCCCAGTGGGTGTGCGGGATCAGATGGAAAATCAGGCCGGTCATGGCGCGCCTAAGCCTAAGGGGATGACGTGCCTCCCGCGAGCGACCATATTGCGGCCCATGCTCAAGCGCCTCCTGCTCATGCTGCCAGTGCTCGCCGGCGCCGCGCTCGTCGCCGCCCGGCTCGTCCCTGGACCACTGCGCGACGGATCCACGCTCTTGCCCTCCGGGTGGCGCATCCGTCCGGCGGGCCGCACCGTCCCGGTCGGCACCATGCCACTCAACCTCGCGACCCTGTCCGACGGCTCCGTCATCGTCACCAACAACGGGTACGGGGCAAACGGGCTGATGCGCATCGATCCGGTGAGCGCCCAGGTCGTGTGGGGCGCGTCGCTGCCCGCAGCCTGGCTCGGCCTGGCACGCACGGGACGCGACTGGCGCGACACCGTGTGGGCGAGCGGCGGCGGGACGAACCGGGTGTACCGGTTCACGTGGCAGGGGGGAGCGACGTGGCTGCGCGACAGCGTCGCGCTCGCCGATTCGGGCGCCAAGCTGTACGCGGCAGGCATCGCGCCGCTCCCTGGCCGGGGACTCGTGGCAGTGGTGGGCAACCTGAGCGACTCGGTCTACTTCATCGACGCGGCGACGCTGGAGCGCCGCGTCGCCGTCGCGGTAGGCCACCGGCCCTACACTGCCGTCGCCGACTCGAGCACCCTCTATGTGAGCAACTGGGGCGACTCGAGCGTCTCCGTCATCGACCTGTCCGACCGTCCGGCGGTCCGGCGGTCGATGTTCGTCGGCCCGCACCCCTCCGCCCTGGCGCTGCGCGGCTCGGAGCTGTTCGTCGCGCTCGCGGGCGCAAACGGCGTGGCGCGGGTCGATCTCACCACCGGTGAGGTGCGCGAGCAGCTCACCGTCGCCCTCGCCCCGCACGCACCCGTCGGCAGCGATCCGAACGCGCTGGCGTTGTCGCGCGACGGCCGCACCCTCTTTGTGGCGATGGCAGGGAACAACGCCGTCGCGGTGGTGCGCCTGAGCCCCACGACCATGCGGGTGGCGGGGCTCATTCCCGCCGGGTGGTACCCGACCGCCGTCGCCCTGGCGGCAGACGGGCGCACCCTCTACGTCGCGAACGGCAAAGGCAACGGCTCCGGCGCAAATCCGGATGGGACGTACATCGGTACGGTGATCACGGGCTCGGTGTCCATCATCCCGGTGCCCGACTCGGCCGGGCTCCGGCGCTACACGAGTCAGGTGTACGCCCTGAGTCCGTTCTCGAATGCGCGACTCCGTCCGGCGGTCCGGCCGTCCGACCGTCCGCCCGAGCTCAAACACGTCGTCTACATCATTCGAGAGAACCGCACCTACGATCAGGTCTTCGGGGACGTGGCGCGCGGCAACGGCGATCCGCGCCTGGCGATCTTCAACGACTCCGTGACCCCCAACGCCCACGCGATCGCCCGCCGCTGGGTGCTGTTCGACAACTTCTACGTGAACGGCGAGGTCTCCGCCGACGGTCACGAGTGGACCGACCGCGCCTTCGCGAGCGATTACAACGAAAAGACCTGGCCCCAGGTCTACTCCGATCGGCGCCAGTGGGACCTGACGAGCGGCGAGGATCTCGCGAATCCCGCCGGCACGTACCTCTGGGACGCGGCCGTGCGTCGAGGACTCTGGGTCGTGAATTTCGGCGAAATGACGGAGTCGGATGAGGGCGATTCCGTCGCTCGCCCCGTGCGCACCAACATTCCGGGCTTGAAGGACATCACGGCGACGAACTACCCCGGCTTCGTCCTCGCCATCTCCGATACGACCCGCGCGCGCCTGTTCGCGGACTCCGTGACGAGCTGGGACCAGCAGAACCGCTTCCCCGATCTCGTGATTCTGTGGCTGCCGCGCGACCACACCCTCGGTCGCGGCGCCTCGCAACCGACGCCCCGGGCGATGGTGGCGGACAACGATCTCGCGCTGGGCCAGATCGTGGAGCGCCTCTCGCAATCACCCGCCTGGCCCGCGCTCGCAGTCTTCGTGCTCGAGGACGATGCGCAGAACGGCCCCGACCACGTGGATGCGCACCGCTCGGTGCTGCTCGTCGCCTCTCCCTACGCCCGCCGCGGTGCCGTGGACAGCACGTTCTACACGACCGCCTCCGTGCTGCGCTCGATCGGGCAGATCCTCGGCCTGGCACCGCTCAGCCAGTACGATGCCGCCGCCACGCCGCTCTGGAATTCCTTTTCGCGCCGGGTGGACTCGACGCCGTTCGTGCCCTTGCCGAGCACCTGGCCGCTCGACGAGCTCAACCCCCGGGCGTTCCGCTCGGCGATCCCCACGCGGGACTTGGCCGAGGCGGACGCAGCGGATGAAATGGCGCTGAATCGCGAGATCTGGGAGAGCGTGCATCCGGGGTCGGCACCGCCGCCGGTCCGACGGGCATGGGTCCTCGGCGAGGCGCGTACCGCCAGTGATGAGGCTCCGCACCGAACCGTAGTGCCAAATAGGTAAAGAGCGACTACCTACCGATCTGGTAACGCGCTGGCACGCGCGGGTTAACGGGCGTGCTGCGGTCGCGCAACGGCAATGCCCCACACCAACAGCAACTTCGAGAGGAGCGGGGGCGTCGCAGTTCTGCCGCGGCGACAAGCCATCGCACCGTTCTTCCCACTGGCGACTTGCCCTCGTCGTCGCGCGCCCGCACACCTCGCGCGTTCTCAGGGCCCCCCCAAACACGGCATAGCGATTGCACGAACTGAGCTGGCTGAGATGCCGTCGCTGGTACACCACACTCGTTAGGACATAATGCGGCGAATTGTATCGCCCCAAACCGACGCCTCGACCGATGAGCGTCAGGACGCCAAACTGCCCGTGCGCCCAGCGCCCGCGGGCCGCGCGACCGCGGTTAGTTCCGCGGCGCCCGGACCCGAGTCCGTACCGCCTGCCGGCTCGACGCCGCGGCCCCGCGTGCGCGGGAAGTTCCTGTTCGTCGGCGACGACAAGTTGTACGTGCGCGGTGTGACCTATGGGGCGTTCGAGCCCGATCCCGACGGCCGCGAGTACCATGACCTCGGCAAGGTCGAGCGCGACTTCGCGCAGATGGCGGCGAACGGGGTCAACGCGGTCCGAATCCCCCACACCACCCCGCCCCGAGCACTCCTCGACGTGGCGTGGCGGCACGGCCTGCGGGTCATGGTCGGGCTCAGTGCCGAGCAGTACGTCGGGTATCTCATCGACCGTCCTCCAGGCGCACCGGACATCGAGCAGCTGATCCGCACGCGCGTCCGCGCCTGCGCGGGTCACCCGGCGCTGCTGTGCTACGCGCTCGGCAACGAGATCCCCGCGCTGATTGCGCGCTGGCTCGGCCGGCGCAAAGTCGAGCGCTATCTCGAGCAGCTGTACCGGGTCGTGAAGGAAGAGGACCCGGAGGGGTTGGTGACGTATGTCAACTATCCCACCACGGAATACCTCAAGCTCCCGTTCCTGGACCTCGTCTGCTTCAACGTGTACCTCGAGTCGCAGGACCGCTTCGAAGCCTACCTGGCGCGCCTGCAGAACATCGCCGGCGACCGGCCGCTCCTCATGAGCGAGCTCGGGCTCGATAGCCTGCGCAACGACGAGAGTGGCCAGGCGCGCTCGCTCGACTGGCAGGTGCGGACCGCGTTCGCCGCGGGCTGCGGCGGCGTGTTCGTGTTCTCCTGGACGGACGAGTGGTACCGCCACGGGAATGACGTGGACGATTGGGCGTTCGGCCTCACGCGCGAGGATCGCTCGCCCAAGCCGGCGCTCGAGACCGTGCGCGAGGCGTTCGCCGAAGCGCCGTTCGCGCCGAGCCTGCCGTGGCCTCGCATCTCGGTGGTGGTGTGCTCCTACAACGGCGGGCGCACGATCCGCGATACCTGCGAAGCGCTGCGCCGGCTCGACTACCCCGACTACGAAACGATCGTCGTGGACGACGGCTCGACCGACGACATGGCTGCGATCGCCCGCACGTACGACGTCCGGGTGATCCGAACCCCGAATCGCGGGCTCTCGAGCGCGCGCAACACGGGACTGGCTGCGGCCACGGGCGAGATCGTCGCGTATCTCGACGATGACGCCTATCCCGATCCGCACTGGCTCACCTACCTCGCCGCCACGTTCCTGAGCACGTCCCACGCCGGCGTGGGCGGGCCCAACATCGCGCCGGCGGGCGACGGCCCGATCGCGGAGTGCGTGGCCCGCGCGCCCGGAGGGCCCGTGCACGTCCTCGTCACCGACCTGGAAGCCGAGCACATCCCCGGCTGTAACATGGCATTCCGGAAAGCCTGCCTCGAGGCGATCGGGGGATTCGATCCGCGGTTTCGGACCGCCGGCGACGACGTCGACCTCTGCTGGAGACTGCAGGAACGCGGCTGGACGCTGGGCTTCCACCCGGCCGCCCTGGTCTGGCACCACCGGCGCAACTCGGTCCGGACGTATTGGCGGCAGCAGATCGGGTACGGCCGGGCCGAAGCCATGTTGGAGCGGAAGTGGCCCGAGAAGTACAACGATGCCGGGCACGTACGCTGGACCGGTCGGATGTACGGCAGCGGGCTGCCGTACGTGCTCGGCTGGCGGCGGGCGCGCGTCTATCACGGTGTCTGGGGCGCGGCGCCGTTCCAATCCCTGTATGAGCCCGCGCCGACGCTGCTGGCATCGCTGCCGCAGATGCCCGAGTGGCATCTCATGACCGCCGCCCTCATGGGAATCGCGGGATTGAGTCTCCTGTGGAGCCCGTTGCGGCTCGCGCTTCCCCTCCTCCTGGGAGCCATCCTGCCGTCGCTCGCGCAGGCGTGCCTCGGCGGGGCCCGGGCGCGGTTTCCCGCTGGCCCCTGGCCGGCGCGACTGCGGCGTCGACTGCTCACGGCGACCCTCCATTTCATCCAACCACTGGCCCGTCTGCGCGGCCGCGTGCTCGAGGGGCTCACACCGTGGCGACGGCGCTGTCCGCGACGGCCCGGGCCCGTCTGGCCCGTCACCGCGTCCGTGTGGAGCGAGCGCTGGGTGGAGCAGGATCAGCGGCTGCGGGCGATGGAAGCCGACCTACGGGCGGATGGTGCGTGTGTGCTGCGCGGCGACCGCGCTGCCCGCTGGGACCTCGAAGTGCGCGGCGGCTCGTTCGGTGCCGCCCGGCTGCTCATGGGCGTGGAGGACCACGCGGGCGGCAAGCAGCTCGTCCGGCTACGCTGGTGGCCGGTCGTGCCGTTGGTGGGCCCCGCGCTCACCCTGGCGTTCGGCGTGCTCGCGCGGGGCGCGGGTGGCGACCACGCCTGGGTCGCCGCCGTGATTCTCGGCGGCGCCGCCCTGCTGTCGGCGGCGCACACCCTCGAGGCGTGCCGCGCAGCCATGGCCACGCTCCGGGAGGCCGTCGCCCAGCTCCAACGTGATGCGGCGTGATGACCGATCTCGCGCTGTACCGCCGACTGCTGCGCCAGGCGCGACCCTACTGGCTGCATCTGGCGGGCCTGTTCGGGATCGGACTGCTCGCGAGCCCGCTCGCGCTCCTCAACCCGGTGCCGCTCAAGATCGTCGTCGATTCGGTGCTCGGCGCGCATCCGCTTCCGACGTACCTGCGGGCGTTCCTGCCGGAGGGCGCCCGATCCCCGGTGGCCATCCTCGCCGTCGCGCTCGGCCTGCTGATCGTCGTCGCCGCGCTGGGCCAGCTGCAGGGGCTCATGAACAAGTTCGTGCAGGCGTATGTGGGCGAACGGCTCGTGCTCGACTTCCGGTCCCAGCTCGTCCGGCAGGCCCAGCGCCTGTCCCTGTCCTATCACGACTCGAAGGGCACCGCCGACTCACTGTATCGCGTCCAGCAGGATGCCGCCGTGATCGACAAGATCATGGTCGAAGGCATCATTCCCTTCATTACGGCGGCGGTCACGCTTGGCACCATGATCGCCGTGACGGCCCGGCTCGACTGGCAGCTCGCGCTGGTCGCGCTGACGGTCTGCCCGCCGCTGTTCCTGCTCTCGCGCCTCTACCGCCCGCGCATGCGCCGGCAGTCGCGCGCCGTGAAGAAGCTCGAGAGCTCCGCCCTCGCGGTCGTCCAGGAGACGCTCGGCGCGCTGCGCGTGGTGAAGGCGTTCGGGCAAGAGGCACGCGAGACCGCGCGCTTCGTCCACCGCTCCACGGAAGGCGTGGCGGCACGCATCCGTCTCGCGTTGATGGAAGGCCGCTACGGGACGCTCGTCGGGCTCACCAGCGCGCTCGGCACGGCCGCGGTGCTGCTCATCGGCGTGGGCCACGTCCGCCAGGGCGTCCTCTCCCTCGGGCAGCTCCTGATGGTGCTGGCCTACGTGGCGCAGCTGTACGAGCCACTGAAGACGATCAGTAAGAAGGCCGCGGGGATTCAGAACTACCTCGCGAGCGCCGAGCGGGCCTTCGCGCTGCTCGACGAGCAGCCCGAAGTGCCCGAGCGACCGGACGCCCGATCCATCGCGCGCGCCGCGGGCGCC
>DATHGL010000258.1:0-5687 GCA_035317625.1 Gemmatimonadales bacterium
CCCGGGCCGTGGCACTTCTCCTTGTACGGATTCGGTGAGTGCCTGCCGCGACCGACCAACTACGTCGAGCTCGACTCGAAGACGGTCGACGCGTGGGGAATTCCCTCGCTGCGCATCCATTGCGAGTGGAGCGACAACGAACGGAAGATGCTGCAGGACATGTCCGTCACCGCGGCCGAGATGCTCGAAGCGGCCGGCGTGCGCGACGTCAGGTCGTTCGTGGACAACAACCCGCCCGGCCTCACCATCCACGAGATGGGCACGGCCCGAATGGGGCGCAACCCCAAGACCTCCGTCCTGAACGCCCACAACCAGTGCCACGACGTGAAAAACCTGTTCGTGACCGACGGCGCCTGCATGGCCTCGTCGGCGAACCAGAACCCGTCCATCACGTACATGGCGCTCACGGCGCGCGCGGCGGCGTATGCAGTGGAAGCGATGAAGCGGAACGAGCTCTAGAGGGGCTCGGGACTCGGGACTCGGGATTCGGGAGAAAACATCCATGACTGATCGACGCGATTTCATCAAGGCGCTCGGTGCTGCGGCCCTTGGGCCAACCTTGCAACCCCTAGCCCCGAGCCCCTATCCGCGAGCCCCCCTCCGCAAGCTCGACCGCATCGGGCTGCAGCTGTACACGGTGCGCCAGCAGATGGAGAAAGACGTCGAAGGGACGATCGCGCGCGTCGCCGCGACCGGCTATCGAGAGGTCGAGTTCGCGGGCTACTTCGGGAGGGCCCCGCGCGACGTGCGCGCCCTGCTGGACCACCACGGCCTCTCGGCACCCTCGTCGCATGTCTCGCTCGCGCCGGAACAATGGCGTGCGGCGCTCGACGCCGCCCCGGTCATCGGGCACCGCTACCTCGTGATCGCGTGGATCCCGGCGGAGGAGCGGCACACGCTCGACGACTACAAGCGCGCGGCGGAGCGCTTCAACCGTGCCGCGACCGAAGCCAAAGCCGCGGGGCTCCAGTTCGCCTACCACAACCACGACTTCGAATTCGTGCCGCTCGACGGGCGGTTGCCGTACGACGTGCTGCTCGCCGAGACCGATCCCAAGCTGGTCCAACTCGAGATGGACCTGTATTGGATCGTGAAGGGCGGGCAGGATCCGCTGGCATACTTTGCGCGCTGGCCCGGACGCTTCCCGATGGTGCACGTGAAGGACTCGATGGGCCCGCCCGACAACAAGATGGCCGACGTGGGCACCGGTACGATCGACTGGAAGCGAATCTTCGCCAAGGAGCAGCAGGCCGGTATCAAGCACTTCTTCGTGGAGCACGACCAGCCGGCGGACGCATTCGCGTCGATCCGGGCGAGCTGCGAGTACTTGAAGCGGCTCGAGTTCTGATGGATCGGCGAACGGCAGTGGCGGCGCTCGGGGCCGCCGCGTTCGGCTCCCAGGGTGAAGCCTGGGCTCGGCCCGGCGCTGCCCTTAAGGGCAGTGTATCGCCGAGCCCACGCTTGAGCGTGGGAAGACTGAAGCAGTCCGTCTCGCGCTGGCCCTACAAACAGATCCCCTTGCCCGAGTTCAGTCGGGCGGCCGCGGGAATGGGATTGGCCGCGATCGACCTGCTGGGTTCCGACGAGTGGGACCCGGTGCGCGAGGCGGGCCTCGTGTGCTCGATGGGCTATCCGACCGCACGCCGCGACTTCATCGCGACCGGCTTCAACGATCGGGCCAACCACCGGATGCTGTTGCGCGAGCTGGAGGAGACCCTTCCCCTCGCCGCGCGCCACGGCGTCCCGAATGTGATCGCGATGTTCGGCAACCGTCGCGGCAAGAGCGACGGCGAGGCGATCGCAACGTGCGTCGCGGGGCTCAACGCGATCAAGGCGCTGGCGGAGGAGCAACGCGTCACGATCTGCCTCGAGCTCCTGAACAGCAAGGTGGATCACGCGGACTACCAGGGCGACCGGACGGCCTTCGGGGTCGCCGTGGTGAAGGCCGTGGGCTCGCCGCGCGTCAGGCTGCTGTACGACATCTATCACATGCAGATCATGGAAGGCGACATCATCCGCACCATCCGCGACAACCGGGAGTGGATTGCGCATTTCCACACCGGGGGCGTGCCCGGCCGCCACGAGCTGGACGGTACGCAGGAGCTGAACTGGCGCGCAGTCGCATCGGCCATCGCCGACACCGCCTTCACGGGGTTCGTGGCGCACGAGTTCGTCCCGACCCGCGATCCGCTCACCTCGCTCGGTGACGCGGTGGCGGTGTGCAACGTCTAACGAGGCGGGTTCGAGCATGACATTGCTCCGGCAAGCGAAGCTGTACGACGTGTGCATCGTCGGCTCGGGGGCCGGCGGTGGAATGGCGGCCTACGCGCTCACCAAGGCCGGCGCCGACGTCGTGGTGCTCGAAGCTGGTGAGCCCTGGGACAACGCGAAGGACTCGGCGATGCTGACGTGGCCGTACGAGTCGCCGCGCCGCGGGAAATCCACGCGGGAGCGACCCTTCGGCGAGTTCGACGCCTGCATCGGCGGCTGGGAGATCCCCGGCGAGCCGTACACGCGGGCGCCGGGCACCGAGTTCAGCTGGTGGCGGGCCCGCATGGTGGGCGGCCGCACCAACCATTGGGGCCGCATCTCGCTGCGCTTCGGGCCCTACGACTTCAAGCGCAAGAGCCGGGATGGCCTGGGCGACGACTGGCCGATCGCCTACGAGGACGTGGCGCCCTATTACGACAAGATCGACCGGCTGATCGGAATCTTCGGCAGCGCGGAGAACCTCCCGAACGAGCCGAACGGGGTCTTCCAGCCGCCACCCCGCCCGCGGTGCCACGAGTTGCTCGTGAAGCAGGCCGCCGACCAGCTGCGCGTCACCTGCATTCCGGCGCGCCTCTCCATTCTCACCCGGCCCTTGAACGGACGGGCGGCGTGTCACTACTGCGGCCAGTGCAACCGCGGCTGCAGAGTGAACGCGAATTTCACGTCCACCAACGTGCTGATTGCCCCTGCCGTCGCCACCGGGAAGCTGACGCTCCTCACGAACGCGATGGCGCGCGAGGTGCTGGTCGATGCGGGCGGGCGCGCCACCGGCGTCGCATACGTCGACAAGGCGACCGGCACGGACCGACGCGTGCGGGCGAAGGTGGTGGTCCTGGCCGCGAGTGCCCTGGAGACCGCCCGCCTGCTGCTCAACTCCAAGTCGTCCCTGTTCCCGAACGGCCTGGCGAACTCGAGCGGCACGGTCGGCAAGTACATCACCGATACGACCGGCACGGACGTCGCCGGGTTCATCCCGAAGATGATGGACCACGTGCCGCACAACCACGACGGCGTGGGGGGGATGCACCTGTACATGCCGTGGTGGCTCGACAACGCGAAGCTCGACTTCCCGCGCGGGTACCACATCGAGGTGTGGGGCGGCCCAAACGTGCCGTCCTACGGCTTCGGGGGTGGGATCCACCGCTACCCGTCGGGCGGAGGGTACGGCACGCAGCTCAAGAACGACTACCGCCGCTACTACGGGGCCACCATCGGCTTCTCCGGCCGGGGCGAGATGATCCCCAACGACGACACGTATTGCGAGATCGACCCGCGCACGGTGGACCGGTGGGGGATCCCCGTCCCCCGGTTTCATTGGAAGTGGACGGATCATGAGTACAAGCAGGTGAAGCACATGCAGGAGACGTTCCGGGCGCTCGTCGCGGCCATGGGCGGCGAGGTGTTCGCCCCGATGCCGACTGCGGAGCAGGGATACGGCATCGCGGCAGGCGGCGTCATCATCCACGAGCTGGGCGGCGCGCGCATGGGGGACGACCCGAAGACCTCCGTGACGAACCGCTGGTGCCAGGCGCACGACTGCAAGAACCTGTTCGTGGCCGACGGCGGGCCCTTCGTGTCGCAGGCCGACAAGAACCCGACGTGGACGATTCTCGCGCTGTCGATGCGCACCAGCGAGTACATCACCGATCAAATGAAGAAGGGAGCGCTGTGATGCAGCGTCGCGACGTGGTGCAGCTCTTGGCCGTGGCCCCGCTCGCCGCGGCATTCCGGTGGACGCCGGACTCGGTACGCGAGGCCTCCGCTCGGGCGCGCGAGGCGCTCGCCCGCGGCACCCCGTACGAGCCGAAGCAGTTCACACCCCACGAGTGGGACACGGTGCGCGTGCTGGTGGACCTGATCCTACCCAAGGACGAGCGTTCGGGCAGCGCCACCGAGGCCGGCGTGCCGGAGTTCATGGACTTCATGCTCGGCGACGACCCGGATCTGCAAACCCCCGTGCGCGGCGGGCTCGCGTGGCTCGATCACGAGTGCGACGACCGCTACGGCAAGACCTTCATCGCCTGCACCGCGGCGGAACGGACCACGGTGCTCGACGACGTCGCCTGGCCGGCCAAGGCGAAACCCCAACACGCCGCGGGTGTGGCCTTCTTCAACCGATTTCGCGACCTCACCGCGTCGGGGTTCTTCTCCAGTCGCATCGGCGTGCAAGACCTGCACTATGTCGGGAACACCTTCGTCTCCGCGTGGACGGGCTGTCCGCCGGAGGCGCTCGCCAAGCTCGGCGTTCGGTATGACGACTGACGGGAAACGGGAAAGGGGACACGGGAAAGGTGACGGCGAACAAGCGCCTCGGCGTCGGGTTCGTGGGAAGCGGGTTCAATGCGCGGTTTCATCTCCTCGCATTCCAGGGCGTGCGCGACGCGGACGTGCTGGGTGTGTGGAGCCCCAACCACAAGCACGCCCAAGACATGGCAGGCGTCGCCCGGAAGCTCGAGGTGGGGGAGGCGAAGCCGTACCGCTCGGTGGCGGAGATGGTGGCCGACCCCGCGATCGAGGCGCTCTGGCTGTGCGGTCCGAACTTCGCGCGGATCGAGAACTTCGAGGAGATCACGGACACAGTCGCGCGCGGCAAGGGAGCGCTCCGCGGGATCGCGTGCGAGAAGCCGCTCGCCCGCAACGTCGCCGAAGCGACGCGGGTCCTCGAGCTCACGAAGCAGGCCGGCATCCCCCACGGCTATCTCGAGAACCAGGTGTTCGCGCCCGCCGTGGCGCAGGGACATGGGATCATCTGGGCCCGGGGCGCCGCGCTCACCGGCCGTCCCTACCTCGCGCGGGCGGCGGAGGAGCACAGCGGACCACACATGCCCTGGTTCTGGCAGGGCAAGCTCCAGGGCGGCGGGGTCTTGAACGACATGATGTGTCACTCCGCGCTGGTGGTGCGCCACCTGTTGACTCCGCCCGGCGCGCCCCTCGCCTCCGTGCGTCCTGCCCGCGTGACGGGGCACATCGCGAGCCTCAAGTGGAGCCGTCCAGCGTACGCGAAGCGCCTGCAGCAGCAGATGGGGAGCGACGTGGACTACACCAAGGCCCCGTCGGAAGACTTCGCGAGCGTCGTGATCGAGTTCGCGACCGACGACGGCGCCACGGTCATCGGCGAAGCGACCACGTCATGGAGCTTCGTCGGCGCCGGGTTGCGACTCTCGGCCGAGTTGCTCGGCCCTGAATACTCGCTATCGTGGAACACGCTCGACAGCGGGCTGAAGCTCTTCTTCAGCCGCGAGGTGAAAGGGAAGACGGGCGAGGACCTGGTCGAGAAGCAGAACGCCGAGATGGGGCTCATGCCCGTGGTGACGAGCGAGTCGGCGACCTATGGGTACGACGCCGAAGACCGGCACTTCGTACGGGTGTTCCTCGGTCGTGAGCCTCCCCTGCTGACGTTCGACGACGGTCTGGAG
>DATHGL010000259.1:0-9115 GCA_035317625.1 Gemmatimonadales bacterium
GGCTACCAACGAGCGGTTCATCCCCTACGTTGTCGAGACCTCTGCGGGTGCCGATCGCATCACGCTCGTCGTGATGTTGGACGCCTACCACGAGGACGACGTGGAAGGAGAGAAGCGGGTGGTGTTGCGACTGCACCCCACGCTCGCGCCCTTGAAGGCCGCGGTGTTCCCGCTCGTGAACAAGGACGGCATGCCGGAACTGGCTCGCCGCATCTTCGACGACTTGCGCAAGCACCACAACGTCTTCCACGACGACGGCGGCTCGATCGGGCGGCGCTATCGCCGCCAGGATGAAGCGGGCACGCCGTTCGGCATCACCATCGACGGCCAGTCCACGCAGGATGGGACGGTGACCGTACGGGATCGGGACACCCTGAAACAGATTCGCCTGGCCGCCGACCGGCTCGCGGGATACCTCGCAGAGCGGCTGCGGGGCTGATGCGAACGCGGAAGGTGGAACGTGGAACGCGGAACAGAGTACGCTGCGCCAGTTCCGCGTTCCCACTTCCGCGTTCCGCGTTGGGATTGGGTTGTGCGGGTGGATGATTTCCGCTCGCTCGTCGGGCGGTTGGAGCGCGAGATCCCACCGGAGTTCACGGGTGGGGTGGTCACGGTGGACGTCAGCCCCAAGACGGTCCCTCACCCCGTACGCGGCGACGTCTACACGCTGGGCGAATGCGTGCCGCTCGAGTGGAGCGGGAGCGGCGCCGACCTGCAGTCGCGGATCATCCTCTATCACGGTTCGTTCGCGAGCCTCGCGCGGCTCGGTGACTTCGACTGGCGCAAGGAGGCGTGGGAGACGCTCACCCACGAGCTGCGTCACCACCTCGAATGGCGCGCGCACGTGGACGCCCTCGAAGCGTACGACTGGGCGGCCGAGCAAAACTTCGCCCGCCAGGAGGGCCAGGCGTTCGATCCGCTCTTCTTCCGGTCGGGGGAGCAGATAACCGACGGCGTGTGGAAGGTCGACGACGACGTGTTCATCGAGCGGGAGCCGGAGCCCGGAAGTGGGGCGCAGGCGGATCTCGTCTGGCACGGGCGGCGGTATCGTGTGTCGTTGCCCCGCGCGAGCTCCGGGCCGCTCTTCCTGACGCTCGACGGTCTGGTCGATCCGCCCCCGGGCGACGCCGTCCTGGTCGTGAAGCCCGCAGCCCGCCTCTTGGACCTCTTCCGGCGCCGCTCGGACCCCGCGCACGAGACCGCCCGGGCAACGCTCGTCGATGGCTAAGCGCGTCCTGCTCGCGACGCGGGACTTGTTGTTCCGCGCGAAGCTCGGCGCCGTCGTGACCGCGGCGGGCGGCGAGGTGTCGCGGGACGAGGCCGCGTGCGATCTCGTCGTTCTGGCGCTGACGGGTCCGGAGGTGACGGGGCGGATCGGGGAGCTCGTCCGGGGGGGGATGCAGGTCCTCGCCTACGGCGCACATGTCCGGCCGGACCTGCTGCGCGCAGCGCGCGAGGCCGGGGCGACGGCCGTGCCGAACTCGCAGGTCGAAGCCCGGCTCGCAGAGCTCCTCAAAACGTAGGGGGCGTTCAAACCGACACCCGGAGCCTGTCAGCTTTGCGGAGTCCGGGGCCGGGTCTATCTTTCCGAGCCATGACGCATTCCACGACCGTCGGACTGCCACCCCAGGATGTGCTCGAGCGCGCCAAGCGCTTCTTCTCGGAGCGCGTGCCGCACGCCGCCGCATTCGTGGAGAAGGAAGGACCGGGCTTCCTGGTGCTGCGGGGTCAGGGTGGGGAAGAGATCGCGCTGCACGCGTGGGCGGACGCCGCGGGCAAGACCCGGGTGCGTGCGTCCACGCTCTTCTTCGATCAGGCGCTCGACCGGTTCCTCTCGACGCTCCCCCTCGAGACGGCTGTGGAGGTGGCGTGACGGCGGTGGGCGAGCGCTTCGCCGTCCGGGTGATGGTGACGGATGTGTGGGATCAGGTGTTTCTCGCGGTCGAGCCCACGATGACCGTCCGGGAGCTGAAGCGCCAGGCGCTGGCCCAGGCATTGAAGCGCCCGCACGTGCGGCTCGAGGACTACGTCGTGAAGTTCCTCGGCGCCCAGGTTCTGGAGGAATCCACGACGCTCGCGGCGCTCGGCGCGGTTCCCAACGCGGCGTTCATCGTCTTGCCCGCGCGGCGCCTAGCGGTCCGCTGATGCCGTCGCGCCCGCCCGGCGCGCCCAGTCGCGCGCTCACGACCTTCGCCGTTGGTTTTCTGCTGCTCGATGCCCTGCTCCTGGGGTACAGCGGGTTCGCCCTGGGCCGGCCGATGCTGATCGTCTGGGGCGCCGTCTGCTGCGTCGCGGCCGCTCTCGTCGTCGTGGGGTGGCGGCGCTACCGCCGCGTCCTCTCGGACCTGGAGCAAGCGCGACGGGAGATGCGGGCGGACGTGGAGGCGATTCGGGAGCTGCTGCGCGGCAACCGCTTGCACAACTAGGTGACGACCGGCGTCGTCTGGCACCCCGCGTGCCGCCTGCATGATCCCGGGTTGGGCCATCCCGAGCGCCCCGAGCGGATCGAAGCGGTTCTCGCGGCGTTGCGCGCGCCGGACATGACGGCCGAGGTCGACTGGGCGGAGGCGACCCCCGCGACGCGCGACCAGGTGGAGCGCGTGCACCCGACGGGCTATCTCGACGCGCTCGAGCGCCTCGCGCGCGGGGGCGGAGGCGCGCTCGACGCCGACACCGCGATGAGCCGCAACAGCTGGGACGCCGCGCTGGCGGCCGCCGGCGTGGCGATCGGCGCGGTGGAGCAGGCGATGGAGCGGGGCTCGGCCTTCGGCGCCACGCGCCCTCCGGGGCACCACGCGCTCGCCGGCCGTGCCATGGGGTTCTGCCTGATCAACAACGTCGTCGTGGCGGCTCGGCACGCGCAGCGGCTCGGCAAGGCGCGTGTGCTCATCGTGGACTGGGACGTGCACCACGGCAACGGCACGCAGGCTCTGGTGGAGCGCGATCCGTCGATTCGCTACGTGTCGATGCACCAGTACCCCTGGTATCCGGGGACGGGCGCCGAGGACGAGCGGGGCGTGGGGAACGTGTTCAACGTGCCCCGTCCGCCGGGCCTGGCGCGAGAGGGGTACGTGCGGGACTTGCTCACGGCGCTCGACGCCGCCCTCGCCGGCTGGCGACCCGACCTGCTGCTCGTGTCGGCCGGGTTCGATTCCCTCGCGGGCGATCCGCTGGGGGGCTTCACGCTCGAGCCCGAGGACATGGCCCGCTGGACGACGGCCTTCCGCGAGCGGGTGGCGCCGGCGCCGGTCGTCAGCGTGCTGGAGGGCGGATACCGGCTCGACCTGCTCGCCGCCGGCGTTCGCGCGCACGTGCGCGCGCTTGCCTGACGGTGGCGGCGTCCCGATACTACAGTCGTGACCGCGACGGCCGCCCCACAGGCATCCAAGCACTGGCCCGCCAGCATCTACCGGTCTCCCGACGGAGGTGTCGAGCGAGGCCTCTCGCCCGCCCGGTTGCGCGAGATCGTGCGCGCCGGCGAGGGCGAGCTGTGGGTGGACGTCGACAGCACCGACCTCCATCAGCACGCGCTCTTGGAGAAGGTGTTCGACTTCCATCCCCTCGCCGTCGACGACACCCTCTCGCCGCGCACCCGAGTCAAGCTGGAGGAGTACGACCGGTACGTCTTCGTGGTGATGGCGGGGCTCCACTTCGACCAGGGCACTCCCGACCCGTTCGATCTCCAAACCTTCAACCTCTACTTCTTTCTCGGGAAGAATTTCCTGGTCACCGTGCACGCCGTGCCCTCGGCGAGCTGCGACAAAGCGCAAGACCGATTGTTGCGCAGTCCCGACCTCCTCGCGCGGGGGGCCGAGATGACGATGCACCACATCATCGACCAGGCAGTGGACGCGTACTTTCCATTGGTCGAAGAGCTGAACGGCATGGTGGACGGGCTCGAGCGGAAGCTGTTCGAGGAGTTCGATCAGAGCCTGATCCACGAGATCTTCAAGGCAAAGCGGTCGACTTTCGGCCTGCGGCGACATATCGGGCCGCTGCGCGAGGTGCTCAACATTCTGACGAACCGTCCTTGCGGCTACATTCGGGCCGAGACGCAGTTGTACTACCGGGACGTGTACGACCACACCATCCGGCTGATGGAGTCGGTCGACACGACGCGCGACCTGCTCGCCGGCGTGCTGGAGACGTACCTGTCCCAGACCTCCAACCGCATGAACCAGGTGATGAAGCAGCTGTCGATCGTGGCCACGATCGCGCTGCCGTTGATCGTGATCGCCGGGATCTACGGCATGAATTTCAGTCGCATGCCGCTCACCCACGATCCGCTCGGCTTTTGGGGCGCCCTCGCCACCATGGTCCTGGTCTCGCTGGCGATCGTGTGGTGGCTGCACCGCCGTAAATGGCTCTGACGCTCACGGCCGACGTTCTCACCCTGAAGACCAAGCATCCGTTCGTCATCGCCCGGGCCGGCGACGACGAAACCCGGGTCGTGTGGGTGCGCCTGGCGGATGCGGACGGGGTGGAGGGGTGGGGGGAAGCCGATCCCTCGCGCTACTACGGCGAGACGGCGGACACCGTGCTCGCGACGCTCAAGCGACTCGAGCCGCACCTCCCCGGGGATCCGTTCGATCTCGAGACGGCGGAGGCGACCTTCGCGCAGGTCGTGCCGCAGAACGGCGCGGCGCGGGCGGCGGTTTCCGCCGCACTGCACGATCTCGTCGGGAAGCGGCTGGGCCAGCCGGTGTGGCGGTTGTGGGGCCTCGATCCAGCTCGGGCGCCGCGCTCCTCGTTCACGATCGGACTCGACACCCCTGAAAAGATGCGGCAGAAGGTGCTCGAGGCGTCGTCCTATCCGATCCTCAAGATCAAGCTCGGCACCGACCGGGACGAGGAGATCCTGCGCACGGTGCGCGACGCAACCGACAAGCCGCTCCGGGTGGATGCGAACGCCGGATGGACGCGCGCCCGCGCGCTCGAGATGCTGCCCGTGCTGAAGGACTACGGCGTCGAGTTCGTGGAGCAGCCCTTGCCTCCGGACGACCTCGAGGGTCTCGCGGCGGTGCGGCGTCGGGGTATTCTGCCCGTCGTGGTGGACGAGAGCTGCATCGTTGCGACCGACATCCCGCGGCTCGCGGGCGCCGTGGACGGGATCAACATCAAGCTCGCGAAGTGCGGATCGCTCCGCGAAGCGCTGCGCATGATCGCCACGGCCCGAGCGCACGGCCTGCTGGTCATGGTGGGGTGCATGATCGAAACGTCGCTCGGCATCACGGCGGCCGCGCAGGTCACGCCGCTCGTGGACGCCGCCGATTTGGACGGCGCGGCGCTGACCGCGAACGACCCCTTCATCGGCGCCACCATCGACGGCGGGCAGATCCGACTCCCCACCGAGCCGGGGTTGGGCGTGCGGCGGCGGTGAGGGGGCCAGCGCCGGGCACCCCGGGCTTGCGCCCGGGGTCAGAGCGACCACTGACCCCGCGCGCGAGCGCGGGGACGGTTCCGAGGTTCGCCGAGGTGGTGCTCCCGGTGCCCGTCCCGCGCGCGTACACGTATCTCGTTCCCGCTGAGCTGGCGCCGCGCGTCGTGCCCGGCGCGCGGGTGGTCGTGCCCGTCCAGCGGCGGCAGGTGGTGGGTGTGGTGGCGGCGGTGGACGCGGCCGCGCCGGGGGTGGTGGCGAGACCGATCCTGGCCGCGCCCGACGTGGAGCCGGCCCTCACGCCGCCGCTCTTCGCGCTCGGTGTCTGGATCAGTCGCTATTACGGCACGCCCCTCGGCCTCGCGCTCCGCGCGCTGCTCCCTGGGGCGCTCTGGAGCGTCCAGCGGCCGGCCGGGCCCCCGCCGCAGGTGGAGCGGGTGCTCGCGCTGACGGCCGTACTGCCTTCGCTGCTCGAGCGCGAGCGGGCGTTCAAGCGCGCCCCCAAGCGCCGCCTGGCGTATGAGGCGCTGGAGGCGATCGGCGGCTCGGCGCCGGTCCGTCACCTGATCACCCGGCTCGGCCTGTCTCGCGCCGCGCTCGACGGCCTGGTGGCGCAGGGCCTGGCCCGCTATGCCGAGGTGGCCCAGGCGCGCGATCCGTTCGCCGGGCTGTCGTCGCCGCCGCCCCCCGACCTCACGGCCGACCAGCGTCGCGTCGTGGCGGGGATTTTGGCGACGCCGGTCGAGACGCCCGTCCTGATCGCGGGAGTCACCGGGTCGGGCAAGACGCTGGTGTATCTGGACGTGTTGCGGAGCGTCGTCGCCACCGGCGGCGGCGCCATCCTCCTCGTGCCGGAGATCGCGCTGACGCCCCAGACCGTCGCGCGGGTGCGCGGGGTGTTCGGAGACCAGGTCGCCGTGCTGCACTCCGGGTTATCGGACGGCGAGCGCGCCGATGCGTGGCGCGCGCTGCGGCGCGGAGAGCGGCGGGTGGCGGTCGGCCCGCGCTCCGCCGTGTTTGCACCGGTCCAGCGGCTCGGGGTGATCGTGGTGGACGAAGAGCACGAATCGAGCTACAAGCAGGCAACGGCGCCGCGCTATCACGCTCGCGACGCGGCGCTGGAGCGGGCGCGGCTCGAGGGAGCGCGAGTGATTCTGGGCAGCGCCACGCCCTCGCTCGAGACGTTGCACCTCGCCGCCACGGGGAAGCTGGCGCGGTTCGATCTCCCCGACCGCATCGGCGCGCGCCCGCTGCCGCCCGTCGAAGTGATCGACCTGCGGAGCGCCGCGCGTGTGCCGGACGCGCGTGGGGTTCCCTGGAGCGAAGCCCTCGACGAGGCCGTGCGGGGCGCGCTCGGGCGCCGCGAGCAGGTCATCCTGCTCCTGAACCGCCGCGGATTCGCGACGTACCTGCAGTGTCCCGCCTGCGGCGACGTGCGCGTTTGCCCGCGCTGCGCGATCGCCCTCACCGTGCATCAGACGCCGCCGGCCCTGCGGTGCCATTACTGTGGACATGAGGAGCCGATTCCCACAGTCTGCGGCGCGTGCGGCAAGGAAACCCAGCGGATGCGGGGTCTGGGCACCCAGCAGCTCGAGCACTTCGTGGGGCTGCGATTTCCCGGAGCCCGCATTGCCCGCATGGACCTCGATACTACGAGCACCAAGTGGGCGCACCACCGCGTGCTGGAACGCATGGCGCAGGGGCAAGTCGACATTCTGCTCGGCACGCAGATGATCGCGAAGGGGCTGGACTTCCCGAACGTGACGGTCGTCGGGGTGGTGGACGCCGACACCGCGCTGCACCTCCCCGACTTCCGCGCCGCCGAGCGCACGTTTCAGCTCGTGGCTCAGGTCGCGGGCCGCGCCGGGCGGGGCCTGAAGGGGGGGCGCGTGTACGTCCAGACACGCTTGCCCGACCACCACGCCATCCGCGCGGCGGCGGCGCACTCGGTGGTGCAGTTCGCCGCGGCGGAGCTGCCCTTGCGGGTCGCGCCCCACCCGGCATACCCGCCCCACGTCGCGCTCGCCCGGTTCGTGGCCTCGCATGAGGACCCGGGGCGGGCGCAGCGAGCGGCGGAGCGCGTGGCGACGTGGCTCATCCGGGCCAACGTCGAGCGGCTGTCCGGCGCGCTCAGCGTGCTCGGGCCGGCCCCGTGCCCGATCGAGCGGCTCAAGGGGCGGTGGCGTTGGCACGTGCTCGTGAAGGCCGCGGAGCCGCGCGCCATCGGCCGCGTCGTGCGCGCGCTGGGCGCGCGCGCCCGGGGCCTCGTCGTGGATCGCGATCCGGTGTCGCTGTTGTAATGCGGAATGCGAAATTCGGAATGTCCGTGCGAGCGTCGAAATTCCGCATTAGGTTTCTCCATCTGTGACGACGCGTCCCCGCTTCCAGTACCACCCGCCCGACTTCGAGGCACCGCCACTCACGGGGGCGCCCGACGCGCGCTTCGAGCCCGCGCCGGCCGACGGCGTCCTGCCGGACCGCTTCTTCTCGACGACCAACCTCCCGACCTACGTGCGGACGGGCGCCGCGTGGCGCCGCCCGCGGCTGCCGCGGATGGACTGCGTCATCGTGCGCGACCCGACCGGCGACCTCGTCGTGACCGAGCCACGTCGTGTGCGCAAGGGGCAGCTCGTCGCCCTCGGAACAGAGGAAGACGGCAGCGAGGGGATCTTCGTGCATACCGAGGGCTTTCTCCGGGGGGCGCACAGCGCGAACGAGTTCGGCTTCATGCAGACGGAGGTATCGCGCGAGCGGCCGGTGGACTACGCGGTACTGGCGCAGCTCCTGGGCGAGGAGAAGCAGCGCGCCGGGAAGATCGTCTGGGTCGTGGGGCCCGCGCTCGTGCACGCCCGGGCGCGCGAGGATATGATCTGGTTCGTGCAGAGCGGATACGTCCAGGCGCTGCTCGGCGGTAATGCCGTGGCGGTGCACGACCTCGAGGCCGCGATCTTCGGCACCACGCTCGGGATGACGAGCTCGGGGCAGGGCGTCGAAGGCGGCCACGCGCTCCACATGCGAGCCATCAATCAGGTCCGGCGAGCGGGCGGGATCGCCGCCGCGGTGCGCCAGGGCCTCGTGAGCGCGGGGATCATGCACGCCCTCGTGACGCAGGGGGTACCGTTCGTGCTCGCGGGGTCGATCCGTGATGACGGGCCGCTTCCGGAAGTGCTCTCCGACACGCTGGCCGCCCAGGATGCGATGCGGCAGGTCACGGCGCAGGCGACGTTCGCCGTGTTCGTGGCGACGGCGCTCCATGCGATCGCGGTCGGGAACATGCTTCCGGCCTTCGTGGACGCGCCCGCGCCCGACGACCTGCGCCCGCTCACCACGATCTGCGTCGACCAGACGGAGTTCGTGGTGAACAAGCTGCGGGACCGGGGAACGCATCAGGCGTACGGCGTCGTCACGAACGCCCAGGACTTCATGCACGTCCTGCGATTCTACGTGGAGCGATGGGAGCAGGCGCAGGCCCCGGCGACCGTCCTCCGCTAGATCCGGGCCGGGGGCCGGGGTGGGCGAAACTCGCCGAGGCCGTCGCCCTGCGCGTGCCGCCCTCCGAGATCGAGACGATCTACCTGTTCCGGCCGTGGAAGCGGGAGGGGCGCGAGTGGGGCACGGCGGTGGTCGCGTGCCGCGCCGGGACGGGCGGCGACCGGTTGCGCGTCTACACGGCACGCTACATGCTGATCGTGCGCGGCAAGGAGCGCGGCCAGTCCCGGATCGAGGTCGAGGAGACGG
>DATHGL010000260.1:0-7495 GCA_035317625.1 Gemmatimonadales bacterium
AGTGCATCGTCAGCTCGTCGGACAGCAGGTGACCGCCGCGCGCGGCTTTGATGGGGTCCACGTCGCCGATGATGTCGGCGATGGTGACGTCCGGGGTGGCGAGCTTCTCCACGAACCGCGCGTCCCGCGGCAGCCAGGCGATCGGCGTCCGATCGCCTTGCTCGGTCACGAGCTCGCGGCCGAACTTCGAGATCGGTGCGAACGGGTTGTCATTCACCTCGCTGCCGGCGAGGATGGGGATCTCTTCGTCGAGCAGCGTGATGAGTTGGCGCAGGATGCGGCTCTTCGCCTGGCCTCGCAGGCCCAGCAGGATGAAGTTGTGGCGCGACAGGACGGCATTCACGAGCTGCGGGATGACCGTGTCCTCGTACCCCACGATGCCCGGGAACAAGGGCGAGCCGTTCTCGAGCAGACAAATGAGATTCTCCCGCAGCTCGTCCTTGACGGTGCGGCGGATGCGGGCGGGACTCGCCCACTCCGTCTGTTTCAGGTCGCCCAGGGTGGTCGGCTTGGTCATAGGGCGATAGTTAACCGGCTCCCTCCGGCGGTGTAAAGAGTCGCAACGCGGCGGTACCCCACGCCGGTAGCTCGATGGTGACGCGGCCGTCCGGCGCGACAGGGACCGAATCGCCGTTCATCTCCACGAAGTTCACCCGGCGGGCCGAGCGATAGCGGCGGGTCGCGGGCCACACGCTCACAGCGCGCGTCACGCCGCTCACGTCGGCGAGCTTGACGATCACGCCCATCCGGTCGTCCGCCGGTTTCGCGCCCACCACCAGGACGCCCGGATCGGTGATGAGTACCCCTGCGTCCTTGCGGGGCAGCGGTCCCGCGCCCGCGCTCGCGTACGGGGCGCTCACGTACAGCGGGTCGCACGCGGCCCAGCCGCGCCGGACGGGGTCGGCGCGATCGCCGCCCGGCGCCGCGCCCGAGATCCGGTAACGGAACTGCAGCTCGCCGCCCTGGCGGGCGGCGAAGTTGGTGGGCCAGTAGTTGTGCAGCACGTACGCGAACAACGTGCCGTCGGGCGCGACGGTACGGCGCCACTGGCCCCGGAAGATGTCGTTCAGTGTGACGAGCGGCGTGTCGGGTCCGCTCCAGAGGATCCCCTCCGCGGCGTCATGCAGCCACACCCAGTGGGTGTGGCAGTACCAGTCCCGGCAACTGCCGGGCAGTTGATCGCGCTCCACCGTCATCCGTCCCAGCGGTACCTCGACCTCGACCGTGGGCTTGGTGAGCGCGAACGGAAACGCGACGTACAGCGCCTCCTTGTCGAGCGTGGCCGGCTTGGCGATGCGGTTCTCGATGTCCATCCACGGCAGCTCGTCGTAGAGCGTCACGACGGTCGCGACGCTGGTGCAGCCCTGCAGCGTGCGCTGGATCACGAGCCGCGTGCCGATACCCGGGAGCCGCTCGCGGCGCGCCGAGGCGAGCTCGGCCTGACTGACGGCGAGATCGGGAGCGGTGCGCAGCTCGTCGCGCGCGCGGCCGGTCCAGAGGGCGCTGTGCGCGCCGCCCTGCACGTACAACAGCTGGTTCAGTCCCGACCACCCGGCGGGCCGGACGCGCTCCTTGCCGTCTCCGGTCGTGAGGGAGCGAATGGCGCCGGTGGCGGGATCGAGCACCACGTGGAAACTCCCCGCCTGGGCCTCGAGGGCCGCGCCGTCGTCCTGTGGGGGGTTCGCTGCGCGCTCGCTCTCCGCGAGCGCCAGGTAGCCCAGTGCCGGGACGTCCCGCGCGACCACCAACGCCGAGCCGTCGGGCAGATCCACGGCCGGCCAGTCCCGGCCGTCGGCGGCGAGGCGGCGGCCGGCGCCACCCGGTACGCACACCACGTCGGTGCGCGCCCAGCTCGATGCGTTGAACACGACGCGGCCGGCGCCGGCGCTGGTGCTGAGGCCGATCCGGAGCAGCGCGCCCGCGATGTGGGCGCTCGCCACGGCGGCAGCGCCGTCCAGGAAGACCCGTTTGGACGTCCACGGGGCGGCCGCCTCGGTCCCGTCGGGGCCCGACTCGCTGGTCGCCGCGCCCCAGGTATGCTCGCCGAACAACAGCAGGTCGCGCCACATCCGCTGGCGCTCCGCGGCCCGGTGGGCGATTCGCGCCGCCGCGCCGCTGCTCTGGAGCTCGGTCTGCTCGTCCCACAGCGCGAGCAGCTCCGCCGCCCGGGCGGCGAGCTGCGTCGCGCGGAACCGCGCCAGCTCGGCCGCCGTCGACGCGGCGCCGTCCTCGCGGTAGCACCCCGTGTCGCCGCGCCGCACGGGCAGCTTCGCGCCCCAGCGCCGCTCGACGTCGCGGAAGAAGTCCTCGGGGCGCGCCGCCACGAGGCGGGGATACGCGTAGCGCCGGTTGAACTCCTCCACGTTGGCCACCAGTCCCTCGTCGACGAGCGCGTTGTCCCCCGTGGCGCCGACGAGCAGCGCGACGTCATAGGGGTAGCCGGGGGAGCGGAGCACGGGGTGCGTGAGCAACCAGTCGGAGAGCCGCCGGGCCATCTCGGCCGGGCCCACGTCGAATCCGAAGCGCATCCCGTCCGCGTACTGGTCGGCCCGCCAGTGCAGCACCCGGCTCCCGTCCGGTCCCTCCCACCAGTAGAGCTGGGGATACGTGGTCCACTCGCCCGCGAGCTGGGCCCGCGCGGCGTCGCCTGGGGACAAGAGCGGCAGGGCGCGCTCGGGATTGACGCCGCTCGCCAGGTAGCGCACGCCGCTCGCGGCGAGCAGGGTGGGGAAGGTGGGCGCCTGGCCCGGCACGTCCGCGATCTGCGCGGCCAGAAAACCCAATCCGCGCTCGCGGGCGAACAGGCCGGCCGGCCACACGGCGCGCGCGAAGGTCTCGTGGTCGAGGAGGCCGGTGAGGAGGTGCGCGAACAGGGCGGAAAGGCCCACCTGGCCGCTGCGGATCGCTTGCGCGAGCGCCTCGCCCGCCGCGGGGCCGCGGTGCTCGACGTACGAGATGACCTGCAGCGCGCACTCGGCGGTCCAGCGGAAATCCGGGTGCGCCGGCAGCCGGGTCAGCGCCGCGTCGAGGTTCTTGCGGTGAACCTCGAGCGAACGCTCCGGCAGCTCGGTGAGCCCCACGTCCGTGTGACTCGAGGCGATCCAGTACAACGTCCAGCGCCGCGGCGGCGCGAGCCGGACGCGCCGCCGCCCGACGCGCTGCTTCCCGACCTCGAGCTCGATTTGAAACTCGGCGACCGTGGTGAGGGGGACCCAGACCTCGCCCACTAGGCCCGGGCCGGTGGGGAGGAGCCCGGCAGTGCCGACGAGCCTGCCGCGGCGGTCGGTGACGCGAGCGCGCGCGGCCGGCGCGTCGAGGCCGGTGACGGCGATCCGCACCAGGTTGTTGCGGCCGTCGGGCTGCTGGTACAGCGCCGTCGGGGTCGCCTCGATGACGAGCGGGGGCACGGAGCGGCGCCGTGCGACGAGCGGCAGGGTGCCGAGCCATCCGACGAACGTGCGGCGGTCAGTCATGGCGGGCTAATACCCCGCCCATCGCTCCGCGGCCTTGACTCCGTGAGCCCTGCCGCTAGGTTTTCCCCGGCCCGACGCCCCCGACAGCCCTATCCCGTTACAGGAGCGCGCATGAAGCGTATCGCACTGGTCCTCGCCCTCGTGGCGATGGGCGCATGTCAAAAGCCCGAACAGAAGACGACCGAGATGCCTGCCGACACGTCGCACATGATGATGGCCGACACGTCGAAGATGATGATGGGCGATTCGTCGCACATGATGATGGCCGACACGGCGAAAAAGATGGCGGCGCCCGCTGCCAAGCCAGCGGCGAAAAAACGGCCGTAGGCGACGGTGTGCCTGCGTAGTGACGATGCCCGGGACTAGCGCCCGGGCGTTTCGTTTTCGCGGAACCAGGCGACGGTGCGCCCGATCGCCTGTGGGGCAGGCGTGGGCGGGCGCCAGCCGAGCTCGCGCCGGATGCGGTCGTCCACGTAGGGATTCTCGCCGCTCAGGAAGGCCACCGCCGCGCGTGCGAGCCGGCGCGCGGTGAACAACCCGATCGCGAGCCCCGCGAGGGGGATGGGGATGCGCATCGGCCGGTAGCGCCGGCCGAGGGCCGCCGCGACGGCCGCGAAGAACTCGCGCTGCGAGAGCGCGGGGGGACCATCGCCCGTCACGTTGTACGCGCGGAAGCCTCGAAGCGGTGCGTCGAGCGCCGCGACCGTCGCCGCAGCGACGTTGCCCGCGTACACGCACGACAGCCGGTTCGCGCCCGCCCCGATCTGCGGCACGAAGAAATGTCGCACGGCGCGGATCACGCGCGGTGTGAACAGGCGGTCCCGCTCGCCGTAGATCACCGTGGGCCGAAGCGCCGCGGCGACGATCTCCCCCCGCGCCGCGGCCTCGCGCACCACATCCTCCGCCGCCCGCTTGGTGCGGCCGTAGAAATCGGGCTCGGCGAGCGGCCGGAACGGGTAGTCTTCGTCGCGCCGCTCCGGCGTCGACGGGTAGGCAGCCGAGCCGCCGTACACCGCGACGGACGAGACGTGGACCAGCCGCGCGCCCGCCGTCGCGGCCGCGGCCACCGCGCGGCGGGTCGCGTCGACGTTGACCGCGACGTACTGCTCCCACGTGGCGCGCCGTTGCACGATCGCGGCGGCGTGCACGATCGCGCGAACGCCACGCGTCGCGGCCTGCCACGCGGCCGGGTCGGTCACGTCGCCGACGACCGCTTCGGCGCCGAGACGCAGGACGGCCGCGCGGCTCGCCGGCCGAACCAGCGCGCGCACGGACTCGCCTCGGGCGGCCAGGGCCTCGACGACGTGACTGCCGACGAGGCCGCTCGCGCCCGTCACGAGCACGGTCACGCGGGTGCGACGATGGGGAAGGCGAAGGGGAGATCCACCACGCGTGCGTCGCGACCCGCCGCGCGCACCATCACGCCCGACGTCACTTCCCGCCGGATCACCGCCAGGCCGATCCAGCGCCCCGCGCCCGGCAGCCCGCCGTCGGGCACGAACGCGAGGCTCGTCACGCGGCCGACGTCGCGATCCATGTAGGTGACCACGTTCCAGCCGCCCGCCGGAGCGGCGGGCGGCTCGGGATCGAACAGCAGGCCGCGGAGCTGGCGGTTGGCGTGGCCGCGGAAGTGCAGCCGCGCGACGGTCTCCTGGCCGGTGTAACAGCCCTTCGTGTAGGACAGGCCGCCGATCTCGTCGAAGCGCACTTCCTGGGGGATGGTCTTCTCGTCCACCTCGGCGCCGAGCCGGGGCCAACCCGCCAGGACGCGGGCCAGCTCGAGCGTGGCGGGCTCGGCCGCTTTCGCGCCGGCCGCCTGCAACCGCGCCGCGAGGAGGGCGGCCGAACCCGCTGGGCCCGTCACCTGGATGACGAACGGCGCGCCTTCGGTGGCGCGGGCGGTTTCCACGCCGTCGGGCCCCTGCACCACTCGGCCGGGTGCGGGCGGCAGCGTGAGGCCCGCGGCGCCGGCCACGGCGAGCGCGCCGGGCCCGGCGACGCGCCAGGTCACCACCTCCGCGGAGCGGTCCGTCACGCGGGCGAGGCGGGGCGGCACGGAGCGGGTGAAGATCGCGAGCGCGCGGTCGCGCCCGTCCGCGGGCACCGTGTAGCTCACGGTCGTGCCCTGCCGCGCGGCCCACCCATCGACGACGATCATCCCCTTGGGCGTGAGCAACGCGCCGTACACGAACGCGCCGTCGCCCGGCAGCTCGATGTCGTTCGTCAACAGGCCCTGGGCACAGGTGACGGCCCCAGGGCCGGTCAGCGATACCACCCCGGTGTCGGCGCGACACACGACCGCGCCAGTGTCCAGCGCCGTGACCAGGACCGCCGACACCTCACCGGGCTCGACCCTCGCGACCTGCGGCTGCGCCTCCGTCATCCCTCAAGCATAATAGCCCGCCGCCCGGTACGACTCGTCGAGCAGCTCGACCGGGTGGCGGACCGCCGCGCGGACTCCCGCCGCGGCCAGCCCGGCACCGAGCTGCATCAGGCATCCGGGATTACCGGTCGCCACCACCTGCGGCCGGGCCTCCGCCAGCGAGGCGATCTTCGGCGCGAGCACCGCCCGCGACATCTCCGGCTCCAGCAGCGTGAACAACCCTGCGCTCCCGCAGCACTGCGCGGCGTCCGCCGTGGACGTCACCCGCAGCACCGGGATGGCGCGCAACACTTGCTCCGGCGGCTCGGCGATACGCTGGGCGTGCAACAGGTGGCAGGGAGGATCGTAGGCGACCGTCGTGTCGAGCGGCGCGCCGGGCCGCGGGCCCCGCGCCGCGAGCAGTTCGGTTACGTCCCGCACGCGCGCGGCGAACCTCGCCCCCCGACCACTGGGGAGGCCGTCGTCGACGAGATGTGCATACTCTTTCAGCGTCGCCCCGCACCCGGCGCTGTTGACGACGACCGGCTCGTCGCCCTCGCCGAAGGCGGCGATGTTGGTGCGCGCCAGCCCGCGCGCCTCGTTCCGCAGTCCGGCGTGGGCGTGCAGCGCTCCGCAGCACGACTGCGCTGGGACTTCGCGTACCGCGTAGCCGTTGACCTCGAGCGTCCGGATCGTGGCGTCGTGCACGTGGGAAAAGAGGCCGTCCATGACGCAACCACGGAAAAGCAGGACGGTGGAGGTTGTGGAGGTTGGTGGAGGACGGTGGAGGTTGCTCCGTGATGCACGTCCTCCACCGACCTTCGGCGCCGTCGCGCCGAGCATCCCCATCGCGAACCGGAACCGCCCCCACCCCGCCAGCCGACGTGGGATTCCCGTCGCCCGCACGAACCGCGCGAGCCCGTAGACGACCCGCGACACGCCCGGGCTGGTGAGTGCTGCGAGCGCCGCACGCGCCACCGGTGACACGCCCCGCCGCTCCGCGAGCAGCGCGCGCGCGGCCTCGAGCCCGTGGCCGTACTGGACCCCGGAGGGGCAGACGGGTTCGCACCCGCGACACCCGAGGCAGCGGTCGAGGTGCAGCGCGACGCCGGGATCGTCGGGCGCCAGTTCGCCGGTTTCGAGGGCGCGCATCAGCTCGATCCGGCCGCGCGGGCTGTCCGCTTCGTCGCCGGTCGCGAGAAAGGTGGGGCACGCCTGAAGACAGAAGCCGCAGTGGACGCAGGGATCCAGCGCCGCGAACCCGCTGCGATCTGTCATTCCGTGCCTTCGACCGCCACCACGAAGGCTTCGCCGGGATCGAAGGTGCGGCGCAGTCCGGCGACGAGCGGGCCCACGCCTTCGCGGTAGGCGCCGAAGTGGCCGACGGCGGCGCGGACCGGCCACGGGGCCCGCTCGAGGGTGAGGGGGACCTCGAGCCCGGCCAGCGTGCGCCGCAGCCGCCGCAAGCGATCCGCCGTGGTTTCACCACCCCACCGGATCGCGCCGATGGCGGGGCTCGCGGAGATCCACTCGTCGCCCACCTGGTGCTGTAGTAGATCGAGCAGCTCATCGCTCGACTCGGGCAGCCCGCCGATGCGGAACGCGACCGGCCGGGCCGCGAAGCTCTCGGCGGCGTGCATCCACAGGGCGTGCGCTTCGT
>DATHGL010000261.1:0-7767 GCA_035317625.1 Gemmatimonadales bacterium
TACCTCTGGTACACGCGCCACCGGGGCGGCTTCGGCTACAACCTGGAGCTGCCGGAGTGGGAGATCGCGATTTACGACCGGCAGACCGGCAAGGTGTTCAATCAGACCGATCTGTACGGGAGCGCGATGCGTCCTGTGCTCTCACCGGACGGGAAATGGCTGGTGTACGCGACGCGGTACGATGCGGAGACGGGACTGCGCCTCCGCAATCTCTCGTCGGGCGACGAGCGGTGGCTGGTCTACCCGGTGCAGCGCGACGACCAGGAATCCCGCTTCACGCGCGACCTGATGCCCGGCTCGTCGTTTACGCCCGACTCCAAGGCGCTGGTCGTGTCGTACGGCGGGAAGATCTGGCGTGTCGAGGTGCCGTCCGGCCAGGCGACCGCGGTCCCGTTCACGGCCAAGGTGCACCAGGACCTCGGGCCGCTGGTGCGATTCGAAACCCGGGTGGACACCGGCGAGATCCTCGTGAAGCAGATCCGCGATGCGAGCCCAGCGCCCGATGGTAAGCGGTTGGCGTTCAGCGCGCTCGACCGGCTGTATGTGATGGACCTGCCCCGCGGCACGCCGCGCCGCCTGACGAGCGACACCGTGCACGAGCAAGTGCCGGCCTGGTCGCCCGACGGCCAGTGGATCGCGTACGTCACCTGGACGGACCAGGGCGGCCACGTCGCGAAGATCCGTGCCGACGGTCGCGGCCGGCCGCAGCGGCTCACGGCCGAGCCCGCGTTCTACGATCACCCCGCGTGGTCGCCCGACGGCCAGCGCATCGTGGTGATCAAGGGGCCCCGTGCGCCCCGCGTGGCGGAGCACTTCGGCCCGGGCTACGAGCTCGCCTGGCTGCCGGCGGCGGGTGGTCCGACCACCCGTGTGACGCCGATCGCGGGCGGCGGCCGGCCCCATTTCAGCCGCGACCCGAATCGGATCTATTTGTACGAAGCCACCGAAGGCCTCGTGTCCATGCGCTATGACGGCACCGATCGGCGCGTGCATATCAAGGTGACGGGGTTCACGCCGAACTTCACGCCCAACCCGGAGCCGTTTCCCGCCGACGAGATCCTGATCGCACCGGATTCGGCCCGGGTGCTCGCGACCTCGAGCAACTATGTCTATCTGGTGACCCTGCCGCTCGTCGGCGCGACGCCGCCCGCCATCAACGTGGCGGACACCGCGGCGGCGGCGTTCCCGGTGCACCGGCTCACGCGCGTCGGCGGCGATTTCATCGGCTGGATGCCCGACGGCAAGACGGTCTACTGGTCGGTGGGTCGCAGCTTCTTCCGGTACGACCCGGCCGTCGGTGATTCGCTTGCGAAGGTGAAGGCGCGGGTCGACTCGGTGCGGGCCGACTCGCTCAAGCAGGCGACGAAGGAGAAATCCGACTCGGCCGGGAAGGCGCGCGTCGACTCGCTCGCCAAGCTGCCCGCGTACGAGGCCGAGCGCGTGGACGTGACGATCCGCGTGCCGCGCGACGTGCCCCGCGGATCGGTGGTGCTACGGGGAGCCCGCGTCGTCTCGATGAAGGGCGACGAGGTAATCGAGAAAGGCGACGTGGTGGTGACGGACAACCGGATCGGCTGCGTCGCCGCCACGTGCCCGGCGCCGGCCGGCGCCAAAGTGATCGACGTCGGCGGTAAAACGATCGTGCCCGGCTTCATCGACATCCACGCCCATCCCTGGCCGACCTGGGGGATTCACGAGACGCAGGTGTGGAAGTATCTCGCGAACCTCGCCTGGGGAGTCACGACCACCCGCGACCCGCAGACCGCCACGACGGACGTGCTCACCTACGCCGACCAGGTCGAGGCCGGCGACCTGCTCGGGCCCCGGATCTATCATACCGGGCCCGGGGTGTTCGGCGCGTTCCTCGAGGAGAGTTGGACGAGCCTCGACGACGTCCGCAACACGCTGAGGCGCTACAGCGAGTTCTACCGCACGAACACGATCAAGCAGTACATGGCGGGGAACCGCAAGCAGCGGCAATGGGTGATCATGGCCGCGCAAGAGCTCGGCTTGATGCCGACGATCGAGGGCGGGTTGGACTTCAAGATGAACCAGACGGTCCAGCTCGACGGGTATCCCGGGTCGGAGCACAGTTTCCCCATCATGCCGCTGTACAACGACGCCGTGCAGCTCGCGGCGCAGTCGGGGATCACCTACACGCCCACGTTGTTGGTCTCCTACGGCGGGCCGTTCAGCGAGAATTACTTCTACGAGCGCTACGACATCCACGACAACGTCAAGATCCGGCGTTTCCTGCCGCACGAGGAAATCGACCAGCGGGCCGAGCGCCGCTCGTGGTTCCGCGAGAATCAGTACGTGTTCCCGCGCATCGCCGCGTCGGCGGCGGCGGTTCTGCGTGCCGGCGGCAACGTCGGCATGGGCTGCCACGGGCAGCTGGACGGCCTGGGGTGCCATTGGGAGTTATGGGCCATGGCGGCGGGCGGCATGACGCCGCGCGAGGTGCTGCGAGTGGCCACGCGGGACGGTGCCTACGGCATCGGGATGAGCCAGGACCTCGGCTCACTGGAGCCCGGCAAGCTGGCGGACTTGATCGTGCTCGACGCCAACCCGCTCGAGGACGTCCACAACACCGAGAAGATCCGCTACGTGATGAAGAACGGGCGCTTGTACGAGGGCGAGACGCTCAACGAGATTTGGCCGCGGCAGAAACCCTTGCCACCGATGTGGTGGTGGGATCAAGAACCGAAAAGCGTCAAGTAGAGGCGTACCCTGGGGCGTGGGCAGCGTTTACGCCTCCGCGTGACGTTTGGGTACCACGTCGTCACTTGACGTATCTGCCTGCCGTGGTTACAGTTCGTTCGAACCAAGAGCTGGCATCCTTCCGAAGGACGGTCCCGCTCAGGAGCGGTTCCGGCGCTGTACACACGCCCGGTCTCAATCCCCAGGTTCACAACGAGAGTGACGCAGCGCAGCGGCATCAGCCGCTGGCGGCGTGCGTGTGTGTGCTTCCGGAAAGGAAGAAATCCTAGTAATGCCATTTACAGCTCTCGGGCTCGCGCCCGAGCTGGTTCGCGCCGTGGTCGAAGAGGGCTACGAGCAACCCACCCCCATCCAGCTGGAAGCGATCCCACTCGCCCTGGCGGGACGCGACCTCATCGGATCCGCCCAGACCGGCACCGGCAAGACGGCCGCGTTCATGCTGCCGATCCTCCAGCGTCTCGCGGCGAACGGCACGAGGCACGTGCTGCGGGCGCTGATCCTGGTGCCCACCCGTGAGCTCGCCGAGCAGGTGCTGCAGAGCGCCCGCGCGTACGGCCGCCACGTGGACGTGAGCGCCGTCGCGGTCTACGGCGGCGTCGGGATGGAGCCGCAGACGCGGGCCCTGGCGCGCGGCGTCGATATCGTGGTCGCCACTCCCGGTCGCCTGCTCGACCACATGGAGCGCGGGCACGTGGACTACTCGCGGCTCGAGGTGCTGGTGCTCGACGAGGCCGACCGCATGCTGGACATGGGATTCGCGCCCGACGTGCGGCGCATCCTGCGGGCCCTCCCCGACAAGCGTCAGACGATGCTGTTCTCGGCGACGGTGTCGCTCGAAGTGGACGCGCTCGCGCGCAGCGCGCTCGACCGGCATGCGTCGGTCGAGATCGGCCGGCGGGCGACGCCGGCGGAGGGGATCGAGCACGTCGTCGTCGCGGTCGACAAGGTGCAGAAGCGGGGCGTGATCGCGCGCATCCTGCAGGCCAAGCCGGCGGGCCAGACGCTGGTGTTCACGCGCACGAAGTATGGCGCCGACAAGCTGGTGACCTTCCTGCGCCGCGAAGGGATTGCGGCGCACGCCATCCACGGCGACAAGGCGCAGAGCCACCGGACCCGCACCCTGGACGCGTTCCGCTCAGGCGAAGCGGACGTGCTGGTCGCGACCGACATCGCGGCGCGTGGTATCGACGTGGACGGGATTCGGATGGTGGTGAATTTCGACGTGCCCCAGGACGCGGAGATCTACGTGCACCGCGTGGGCCGGACGGCACGGGCCGGGGCGCGGGGGCTCGCCCTCACGCTGCTCTCGCCCGACGAGTGGCTCCTGATGGGCGACATCGAGAAGCTCGTGGGCCAGACGTTCCCGCGAGAGGTGATTCCCGGGTTCGAGCCGTCGGTGGCGCCGTTGCAGCCGAGGGCGCTCAAGCTCGAGGCGGCGCGGCCGGCTCGCTCGGTGCGGGCGCGCGTGGGCGGCCGGCGGCGGCGCTAGCCGCGCGCTTCGATCGGGACGTAGTCCCGTTTCTCGGGCCCGATGTAGATCTGCCGCGGCCGCGCGATCTTTTGCTCCTTGTCGACCAGCATCTCCTGCCACTGGGCGAGCCACCCCGGCGTCCGGCCGATGGCGAACAGCACCGGGAACATGTCCATCGGGAACTTCATCGCCTCGTAGATGATCCCGGAGTAGAAGTCCACGTTGGGATAGAGCTTGCGGGTCACGAAGTATTCGTCCTGGAGCGCGATGCGCTCCAGCTCGATGGCGATGTCGATGAGGGGGTTCTTGCCCGTGACGTCGAACACCTCCTCCGCCACCCGCTTGATGAGCGTGGCGCGCGGGTCGTAGTTCTTGTAGATGCGGTGGCCGAAGCCCATCAGCCGAAACTCGCCGCGCTTGACCCGCTCGATGTATCCGGGGATGTGATCTTTCGAGCCGATCTGCCGCAGCATCCGCAGCACTTCCTCGTTCGCCCCGCCGTGGAGCGGTCCGTACAGCGCCGCGGCGGCTGCTGCCATCGCGGAGTAGGGATCGGCGTGGGACGAGCCGACCGCGCGCATGGCGCTGGTGGAGCAGTTCTGTTCGTGGTCCGCGTGGAGGATGAACAAGACGTCCAGCGCGTGCTCGAGCGTCTTGTTCGGCGCGTACTTCACCTCGGTCGCCTTGAACATCATGTTCAAGAAGTTGCCCGTATACGACAGATCGTTGTCCGGGTACGCGTACGGCATCCCCACCGAGTGCCGGTAGGCGAAGGCGGCGAGCGTCGGCCCCTTGGCGATCAGGCGAAAGATCTGGTTCCGGCGCGACGTTTCGTCGGCGATGTGCTTCGCTTCGGGATAGAAGGTCGAGAGCGCGGCGACCGTGCTCACGAACATGCCCATCGGATGCGCATCGTGGTGGAACCCATCGATGAACTTCTTGATGCTCTCGTGCACGATCGTGTGGTGCGTGACGCTGTAGACCCACGAATCGAGCTCCGCGGCGGACGGCAGCTCGCCGCGCAGCAGCAGGTACGCCGTCTCGAGGAACGTGCTTCGCTCGGCGAGCTGCTCGATCGGATAGCCACGGTAGCGCAGGATGCCCTTGTCGCCGTCGATGTAGCTGATCGCGCTGCGGCACGCCGCGGTGTTGAGAAACCCCGGGTCGTACGTCGCGATCCCCCCATCGCCCTCCGCGACCTTGAGCTGCCGCAGATCGACGGCGCGGATGGTGCCGTCCTGGATCGGGATCTCGTACTGCTTGCCGGTCCGGTTGTCGGTGACGGACAGGGTGCTCTTCGACACGCGAATCGTCCTGGGTGATGGCTGGCGAAAGATAACTAGGCCTTTATCTTGCCATCACCCATGCCCGCGCCGCCCAAACGCGATAGTCTCTATCCGACGCGCTCCGCCGCTGGCGCCCTCCTGGGTCAGCTGCTGGCCGCGCGCGGTTACATCGGATGCACCCTGCTGGGCGTCACGCCCGAGGGCGTCGAGATCGCCGCCAATGCCGCCAAGGGGATGGGCGCGCAGTTCGACGTCCTGGTGGCGGCGTTCATCAAGCTCGGGTCCAAACTGGCGCCGATCGGGGCGATCGCCGAGTCGGCGCCGTCGGAAATGGACCCGGACTTCCTGCCGGGCGGCGCGCTGCTCGACAAGCTGGCCAGCGCCATCGACGAGTCACGGGCGCAGGTGAGCCAGGATCTGATCCTGTTCCGCACCGAGCGGCCGGTGAAGAAGGTCGCCGGACGGATCGCCGTCATCGTGGACGGTCAGGTGGTCTACCCCTGGAAAGTGCTGGCGGCGGCCAAGGCGGTGGAGCAGCTCGGGGCCAAACAGGTGGTGATTGCCACGCCGGTGGCCACCCAGGCGGCGGTCGACCGGATCAGCGCCCGGCGCTACGACGTCGTCTGCCCGACCATCGTGATGGATGCCCAGGGACACCCGGCGCCGTACGGCGACATGACGGGGGAGACACCGGAACGGCTGCGCAGCATCATGATCGCGCACCAAGCAGCATGACCGTTGCACGTCACAGGCTGCACGTTACACGTCTTACCCGATCTCCACGATCCCCCGCTCCAACCACCGGTGCTCGCCCGTCAGCACTTCCTGCGCCACGCCGTACGCCCGCGTATCGGCGTTCTTCCACAATTCGCGGAACTTCGCGTCGACGCGCGCCCGCGCCTGGCGGCAGAACAAGTCGGCGAGGTCCACGGAGCGCCGGCCGGCCGCAGGGTCGCTCTTGAGGAGCCATTGGGCCCGGGCGCACGTCGCGGCCATGGCGAACAACTCGGCGCCCACGTCCACCAATCGGAACAGCACGGCCTGGCGGTACTCGAGCTTGGGCCCAAAGCGCATCATGGCGTGGAACACGCCGCGCGCCAGCCGCCGGGAGCCGCGCTCGACGTAGCGGAGGTGCCGGGCGAGCGGCCCGAACCCGGCGTACTTGGGCCAGAAGCCCCAGCCGAGCCAGCGGGACGGATACCACCAGACGTAGAACAGCGCGGCGCGCACGAGCCCGCGCAGCCGCTGGCCCGCGCTCTTGCCGGGCATCACCACGTCACCGGCCACTTGCAGGTGCTTGTCCACCGCTTCGCGGGCGATGAACAGATGCATGATCTCGCTCGATCCTTCGAAGATCAGGTTGATCCGGAAGTCGCGCATGATGCGCTCCACCGGCACCGGCTTCTCACCCCGGGCGCGCAGCGAGTCGGCGGTCTCGTAGCCGCGGCCGCCGCGGATCTGGAGGGTATCGTCGATGATGCGCCACCCGCCCTCGGAGTTGTAGAGCTTCGCGATGGCAGCCTCGAGGCGGATGTCGTAGCTGCCCCGGTCGGCCATTGCGCCGCACAGCTCCGCCACGGCCTCCATCGCGAAGGTGTTCGCCGCCATGGCCCCGATCTTCTGCGCGATCGCGTCGTGCTTGCCGATGGCGCGGCCCCACTGCACGCGCTCGCTCGCCCACTGGCGGGAGATCTCGAGACAGCGCTTGCCGGCGGCGACCGACGAGATCGGTAGGGTGAGCCGACCGGTGTTGAGCGTGATCAGCCCGAGCTTCAGGCCTTTGCCCACCTCCCAGAGGACGTTCTCCTTCGGCACCCGCACGTTGGTGAAGCGCATCACGCCGTTGTACATCGCCTTCAATCCCATGAAGTGGCAGCGATGCTCCACTTTCACGCCCGGCCAGCCGGTCTCGACGATGAACGCCGTGATCTGCCGTTTCTCCTTGCCGTCGACGAACTTCGACGGCGTGCGCGCGATCACGACGATCAACTCCGCCCGGGTGCCGTTGGTGCACCACAGCTTTTCGCCGTTCAGGATCCACGCCTCGCCGTCCTCGCTCGGGACGGCCAGCGTCTCGAGCGCGGCGGGATCGGACCCGACGCCCGGCTCGGTGAGCGCGAAGGCCGATATCGCGCCTTTCGCGAGACGCGGCAAGTACTTCTTCTTCTGGGCGTCCGTGCCGAACAGCTTGAGCGGCTGCGGCACGCCGATGGACTGGTGCGCGGAGAGCAACGCGGTGAGCGAGCCGTCCACGGATGAGACCAGCTGGTCCGCTTTCATGTAGGAGAG
>DATHGL010000262.1:0-18774 GCA_035317625.1 Gemmatimonadales bacterium
GAGCGCGACCGCGACGGTCCCGGACACGTTTTCGCTCGCCTGCCTCAAGTCGGCGCTGTCGTGGATCCGCTACCCGACCCCGAACTCCCCAGTCCCGATGATCCGGAACGAAGAGCTGTTCCTGCTGCGGGCTGAGGCGAACTGGTTCGCGACTACCCCGAACAAGGTGCAGGCCGTCGACGACCTGAACTTCATTCGACAGACCTCGGGGAACCTGGCCGCCACGACGGTGACGATCGCGAGTACCGACGCGGCGTTCGTGAGCGCGTTGCTGCACGAGCGGCTCTACTCGCTGTTATACGAGGGACACCGCTGGGTCGACCTGCGGCGCTATGGGCGGCTGAGCCAGGTCATCATCGATCGGCCCACCGGTTGCGCGTCGGCAGGCATCCCGCCGGACGTGGTGTTCTCGACCCTGCCGATCAATCTCTTCGAGGTGCAGGCGCGGCAGTAGCCGCACCCCACGCGCGAAGCCCCGACCGCCGAGCGCACCACGCGCTCGGCGGTTTTTCATGCAACGCGCCTTCAGCTCGCCTTCGCCACCTCGTACAGGTACTCGACGTGGGAGCGCACGGCGCCGTCCAGGCCCCGCACGCTCGGATTCTGCGACTCGATGACGTAGTACTCGTCGGGCGCGTGCGCGCCGCTGCCGTGGCCCAGGCCGAAATGGCCGGCGGCGAGCCGCAGCGGATCGCCCGTGAACACGTAGCCCGGCCACGAGCCCGCGATCCGCGGCAGGATCACCGGATCGATCCCGGAACGGCGATACACGGCGACCTGCGCCTTGATCAGCGCCGCGTCGCCCGTCGTGGTCGTGGGGTCGTAGCCGCCCGTCATGTTCACCTCCACGTCGCCGAACCCGCGCTTCGCGAGGTGCGCCTTGAGCGCGGCGAGCGACTCGGCCGCGGTCATGTCCGGCACCAGCCGCAGATCGAGCTTCGCCACGGCCCGATGGGGCAGGATGGTCTTCCCCCCCGGCCCGGTGTAGCCGCCCACGAGACCCTCGATGTTGACCGTCGGTCGCGACACGAGGCGCTCCAGCGCCTCGCCCCAGCTCACGTCATGGACCCAGTGGTCCACGCCGAGCTCCCGCTTCACGACGGCCTCGTCGAGGCGGCGCGCCGCTTCCGCCACCATGGCCTTCTCTCCCGCCGAAAGCGGACGGGCCTTGTCGGCGTAGCCGTCGATGGCGGGGTCGTTGCCGTCGGGCGAGACGAGCGTCGCCAGCGCCTCGACCAGATGCCACGCGGGGCTGTCGACGCGGGCCTTGTTGCTCGAGTGAATGTCCTTCTTCGGCCCGCGCCCCCACCGCTCCCCGCTCGACACCAGCTCGCACTCGATCACGCCCTTGGCGCCGAGGGTGATGGTCACCCGGCCGTCCGAGCCCTGCGCCGCGGACGGCATGAAGATCCCCACGGTGCGTCGCAACGCGGCCTGCACTTCGGGTCGGCGCACGACTTGGGGGAAATGCGGCGAGCCGATCTCCTCCTCGCCCTCCGCCACCAACACGAAGTTCAGCGGGGGCTTCTTGCCGGCGCCGCGGATGGCGTGCAGCGCGGCGAGGAACGTGGCCTCGGGGCCCTTCTGGTTCACGGCGCCGCGGCCCATCACCACCTTGCCGAGCCCGGGCCGGTCGACCAGCGCGGCCGCCCAGGGCGGCGACGACCACTCCGCCGGATCCGCCTGCTTCACGTCGTACATGAAATAGAGGCCGAGGGTGCGCGGTGCGCCGGCGTCGAGCGTCGCGAAAATGCCTGGCTGGCCGTCCGTCGGGATCTTCGTAACCTGATCGAATCCCGCCTCGCGCAGCAGCCGCATGGTGAGGTCGCAGCCCTCGCTCATACCCCGGTTCTCGGCGGCGATGGACGGCTGCCGGATCCACTCTTGCAATCGCTGCACGGCCTCGTCGTGACGCTTGTCGATCTGGGCGAAAATCGGGGCGAGATCGGACTGACTCGCGTACAGCGAGCGCGGCACAGCGATGGCCGCGGCCAGAGCGGCGGTGTCCTGCAGGAACGTGCGGCGGTCCTGGCTCATGGAACGAACCTCCAAGGTCTATGGGTCCGGGGCGTTGCAAACAGCGGCCTGTTATGCGCCCGCCGCATGATTCTGTCAACCGCCCCGACCGCCGCCCCCGTCTTGCGGGGTGGCGTTTCGGGCGGCAGCATATGGACTGCTGCGTGCGGCTCTCCATGGTGAACTGCGTCGCTCTGCTCGAGGAGGCATTGTGGTAAAACGTATTTGCCTGGTGCTGGCGCTGTCGGCGCTGGTCGGTGTGACCGGCGCGGCGGCGCAGGCGCGCCAGATCACCGGTCGCGTGACGTCGGCCGCAACGGCCGAGCCCATCGCAGGCGTCTCCGTCTCCGTCACCGGCACCGCTTTCGCCGCGGTGACCAACGCCGAAGGCCGCTACGCCATCGCGGCACCCGCCGGCGCCGTCACGCTGGTGTTCCGCCGCATCGCCCTCAAGCGGCGCGAGGTCCAGGTCCCGGCCGATCAGAACACGGCCGACGGGACGCTCGAGCCCGACGTGTTCAACCTCGAGGCGGTGGTCGTCACGGGTCAGGCGACCGGCGTGGAGCGGCGCAACGCCGCGATCGCGACGACGGTCATCACGGGAAGTGAGGTGACGAGCGTACCGGCTCCGGCCGTCGATCGGGCGCTGCAGGGCAAGGTCCCGGGGGCCTACATCCAGCAGAACTCGGGTGCGCCCGGCGGCGGGACGCAGATTCAGATCCGCGGCTCGAACACCGTGGTCGGGTCCTCAGACCCGCTGTTCGTGGTGGACGGCGTGATCTACAGCGACGCGTCCATTTCCTCCGGGTTGTTCACGGTGACGTCGAGCGGAAATCCGCAGTCGACCCGTAACGACGGCGAGAAGCAGGACGACCCGGTCAACCGGCTCACCGATATCAATCCAAACGACATCGCGTCGATTGAAATCCTGCGTGGCGCCGCGGCGTCGTCGATCTACGGCTCCAAGGGCGTGAACGGCGTGGTCATCATCACGACGAACCGTGGGAAGGGGGGCAAGCCGCGCGCCAATATCGTCCAGCGGGTCGGGGTCTCCGCATTGCAGCGGGGGTTCGACACGCGCGTGTTCGACACCACCGCCGCGTTCGACTTGTTCGGGGACAGCGCCCTTATCAGGTCGTACGAAGTGAATGGCGTATTGCCGACGTACGATCACTTGCGAGAGGTCGCGGGAGAGAAGCCGATCAACTACGAGACGCAGCTCGACGTGTCGGGTGGCTCGGGAGAAACGCGGTACTTCCTGTCGGGGAACGTGAAGGGTGACGGCGGGATCATCGCGAACACGGGGGCGCAGCGTCAGACCCTGCGGGCCAACCTGGACCAGACGCTGACGGACCGGTTCACGGTCTCCTTCAGCTCGGCGTTCAATCACACGACCACGCAGCGCGGCTTCACGAACAACGACAACAACGGCGCCAGCATCACGTATGCGCTCGCCTACCTTCCCGGGTTCATTCCGATCACCCCCGTGAACGGGGCGTTTCCGAAGCCGGGTATCACGTATCTGAGCGCGAACCCCTTGCAAAACATCGCCCTCGGGAAGAACGACGAGACGGCGGTGCGGTTCACCGGCGGCCTCACGGCGACGTACCAGGCGGTCGCGACCGCCAACCACAACCTGAAGCTCGTGGGGGCTGGCGGAATCGACTTCTTCAACCAGAAGAATGAAGTGTTCGCGCCGCCGGAGCTCTATTTCCAGGCGAATCAGACCAACCCCGGCGTATCGACGCTGGGCAACGCCGACAGCCGATTCACCAACTGGAACTTGAACGCGATCCACGCCTACACTCCGTCGGGCGGCGCTTTCAAGACCACGACATCGCTCGGCGTACAGTGGGAGGATCGTCAACTCGGCCGCTCGCGGATCTCCGCGCAGGGGCTGCTCCCTGGGCAGCAGAACGTCAACCAGGGCTCGGTGTTGCAGGCCTTCGAGGAGCTCACTCATGAGCGAACCATCGGGTTGTACGCCCAGGAGGAATGGCTTGGACTAAGTGAACGGCTGTTGCTGTCCGTCGCCGCGCGCGCCGAGCGCTCGAGTGCCAACGGTGACGTGAACAAGTTTTACTTCTTCCCGAAGGTGGGGGGATCGTACCGCATCCCGGACCTACTCGGAGAGGGAAGCGACTTCAAGCTACGGGCGAACTACGGCGAGACCGGCAACCAACCGTTGTTCGGGCAGAAGTTCACCACGCTCCAGGGCGGCCAGGTGAGTGGTGGTCACGTCGGAACGATCGTCGGCAACATTGCCGGTGCCCCCGACATTCGCCCGGAGCGCACGCGGGAGATCGAGGCAGGTGTGGACGCGAGCCTGCTCCACGGCCGTGCCAGCCTGGAGCTGACGCTGTTCCAGCGCAAGACCAGCGACTTGCTCGTGCCCGTGACGCCGGCGGGGTCCACGGGATTCGGCCTGCAGTTCTTGAACGGCGGCAAGATCAAGAACGAAGGGATCGAGATCGCCGCCGGGATCACGCCGATCCAGCGCGAGCACTTCAACTGGATCTTCCGGACAACCTTCACGAGCATCAGGAACCGGGTGCTCGAGCTGAACCTCCCCGGCGGCGCCACCGGCTTCCGGCCCGCCAACGCGGGCTACGGTCTTTCGTACGGCGAGTTCTTCGTCCAGGTCGGACGGCCCATCACCCAGATCATCGGCGTCGACGATCTCGGCAATACCATCTCGCTCGGCCAGGCGAATCCGAAGTTCCGCTGGGCGTTCTCGAACCAATTCACGTATCACCGCGCGTCCTTGTCCTTCCTGTGGGACTGGCAGTACGGCGGCGTGGCGCAGAACCAGACGCTGTCGCTGTACGACTGCAACGGACTGGCCCCGGACTTCTCCAGTCCGCGAGGGCAGGCGGGCTATGACGCGTGCAACAACACGGGCGATGCGCGCCCATTCGTGGAGTCCACGTCGTTCTTGAAGCTCCGCAACGCGAGCCTCTCTCTCGAGCTCCCCGAGCAAGTGGCCAACTGGTTCGGGGCAAGGTCGGCGCGGGTCAGCGTGGAAGGGGTGAACCTGATCACCAAGACGCACTACACTGGGTACGACCCAGAGGTCTCGAACTATGGCTCCCAGGCCATCACGCGGAACATCGACCTCGGGCCCTATCCACCGTCGCGGTCGTTCTTCTTCACCATCCAGGCGGGGTTCTGACCATGCACACGAGACGCTTCGCGATCGCGGCCGGCCTCCTCGCCCTGGCGGCCTGCAACTTCGACATCCTCAACACGAACCAGCCGACGCTCGGCGATCTGTTGAGCAATCCGACCCGGGACAAGCTCAACGCCGCGGCCACCGGGGTGATGTCCAGCTCCCGCTCCGGCATTCAGAGCCTCATCTGGCGCCTCGGGTCCATGGGGCGCGAGGGCATCAACCTGTCGGGAAACAACCAGCCCGATTACGCGGAGCCGTTTTTCGGTCCGGTACAGGCGGGAGGTTCCTTCGGCGGCACGTTGTGGCTCGACCGCTATCAGAGCATCCGTACCGCCAACATTTATCTCGAGGCGCTCGCGAACAACACTTCGATGTCGGGCGTCGATCTGCTGAGCGACGCCGAGCGGGCGGCGTCGCGCGGCATGGCCAACACGTTCAAGGCGCTGGCGTTCCTCTACGTCATCGAAACGCGAGCCCAGCTTGGCGCTCCCGTGGACGTGGATCGCCCGGTCAGCGCGGGCCCGGCGCCCTGGGTCACCGAGGATAGCGTCTATGGGTACATCATCGACCTGTTGAACTCGGCGGCGACCGATCTTACCGCGGCTGGGTCGACCGATTTTCCGTTCTCGATCCCACCAGGGCTCGCCGACTTCAATACGCCGGCCACGTTCATCCAGTTCAACCGCGCGCTCGCCGCCAAGGCCAACGTGCTGCGGGCCACGGCGCTGAACGGCTGCGGTGGGACGCCGGCCACCTGTTACACGGCGGCGCTCACCGCCCTGGGCCAGTCGTTCCTGAGCACCGATCCGGCGGACTTCCAGAACGCCGCCAGCCACGACTTTTCCACCGACCCGGGCGACCAGACCAACGACCTGTCGGAGCCGCTCGACGGCTCGACATTCTTCGCGCTCACGGACGACACCACCGACGCGGAGACGCAAGCCGGCGGTTCGAGGGATCAACGCGCGCTCGACAAGATCGCTCCCGCGGGAGTGGTGCAGATCCTGGGAGGCATCTCGATTCCAGGGGTGCTAAAGTTCACGGTGTACCTGTCCACTGGCACAGCCGATGCCAGTCACCCGATCCCGATCATCAAGGACGAGGAGCTGCTCCTGTTGCGGGCCGAGGCGAGCTGGTTTACCGGCGCCAAGGCAAATGCCCTGTTAGACCTCGACAACGTTCGCACGAACTCGGGTCTGCTCCCACCGACCACGCTCACGATCGCCTCGGCCGATGCCGCGTTCATCGCGGGACTGTTATACGAGCGGCGCTACTCGCTCTTGTGGGAGCAGGGCACGCGCTGGATCGATGCCAGGCGCTTTGGCCTGCTGTCCACGATTCCCCTCGACGTGGCCGGGGGCAACATACCCGAGATGATGCCGGTGCCGACGACGGAGTGTGATGCGCGGAATCTGACGACGACAACAATTGGTGACGTGATCACCTGCACGCCGCTCAGTCCCTGAGCGGTGGTGAGTAATGCGACGGAGGGGCGCAGCACGCTGCGCCCCTCCGTTTTGTAGCTCTACATCTCCTTTGTATCTCTACATCTCCTTATAGACGTACGCCCCCACGACGGTCGCCACGGGAAGCGCGACCAACGCGACGCAGGTACCGATCGTCATGAGGCTCTGCGGCATGAACCCCATCGGCGCTTCGCCGATCGCGTGCACCAGGCCGACGAAGAACCACACGGCGAGCCCCGCAATCACCGCCGTCTTCACTCCCGCGCCGAACCGCGGCCGGATCGCCGCGTACACCCACACCAGGCCGATCCCGGACACGAAATCGAGCGTCACCCGGAGCGGAATCGCGGCGTCCATCGCGCCCGGCTGCTTGCCGAGCGCCGTCATGGCGGCGGCCATGTCTGCCTTCAGCCACACGCCGTACGTGAGGAAATCGACGATGTTCAGCACCACCCCCGCCAGCAGTCCGCCCAGCACCACGCGACCCCAGTTGATCTTGCCCATAGTGACCTCGGGGAGGGAGAAGAGCGACCAGCACGCCGCCCCGACAGTATGGGCCGCCGCAACCGCCGTCAAGCAACTGTGCGTCTACGCGCCTGTGCGTCTAGCCTTATGGCACGATCAGCACCGCCACCATCCCACCCAGTCCGTCGGGGACCGTCGCCACACCGTTGGGCACGACCCAGTCCGACCCGTCGACCTGCAGGTTGAAGTGGTACAATCCGCGGCGGAGCAGGAGGGCGCCCTCCCAGACATCGTCACCCACGGGGCGCAGGCGCACCGGTTGCCAGGCATTCCAGTCGCCCGCGATCGCGACCGAGCGGGCGTCGGGCATTCGGAACCGCACGACGAGGCTGTCGCCACGCAATTCCGGCACGAGCGGGGTCCACCGGGCGATCGCGGCCGGGCGGGGAGTCTTGCGAAATCGCACACCGAACGTGACGAACCCTGAGCGAGGCAGCCCCTGGTAGGGCTCGCTGAGCGAGCTCCCGCCCCCGAGCTCCAACGACACGCGTGGAGTCACGAACACCTGCAGGGAAGCGCTGCCCGCCCCGGTCGAGCCGTACGTGGACGAGAGGCGTGCCACGGTCCAGAGGGATACGACCGCCCGACCGCGCTCGACTGTGGCGCCCACGCTCGCGTCTGTGAACCAGCCATCCGGAAAGTGTGTCGGCTCCACGCCCAGCTGGACCGTCGGCGATGTCACGGCGTCGCTGGGTCGCCACCACAGGCGCGCGCGAGTGTGGAGAGCCGTCACGGGCAGCGCACCCGAAATCAACCCGGTGGACGGACCGGCCGCGATCCCGGCTCCCCAGGTGGCAGCGGACCAGCGCAGCTCCCCCACGGCGTGCGCCGCTGCGGTGGGGCCGGCGCCCGTGCGCGTGGTGCCCGCGAAGATCGCTTCCACGCCGAGCTGGCGTCCGCCGGCGGAGGGCGCGGTGGCGGCGGACAGATCCGCCAGTCCCAGGCCGGCCCATTCCCCACCGGGGAGCGAGGCGATCGAGCTGGAAAGGTCCGCGACGAGCGCTTCACTCGAGTACCGAACGCTGGGTGAGAGGATGGCCGAGCCGAAGCTCGCTCCCCCGGGATAGCGCACGGTACCCGCGCCCACGCCGACGGACCCGTCGATTTGGGCCGCTGCCGGCGCGGCGTGCATGCTCGCCGCGACCAGCAGCGTGACAATCCCCCGATTCACGGCTGCAAAGCTAGCCCACGCCGCGGTGGACGGAAGCGGCGGAAAAAACACGCAGGGGCGCAGCACGCTGCGCCCCTACGCCGTTCAACAGGAATCCGTCCCTTGGGCCGTTACGGCCGGTGATTGCCCGACTGACCGCCCGTGTTTGCCGGCACCGCCGGCGTCGCGCGCTTCGCGGGTATGGTCGGGACGACGCCATGCCCAGGAACGGCCGGCGTGGCCCGAACGGCGGGCGTCGCCGCGTTGGGGTTGCGCGTGTGCTCGACGAGTACGACGGCACCGCGACGGCGCGTCGCGCGGTGCGCGGCACCTTGGGAGTGCAGCGCCACCATGGCCTTGCCTTGGTCGGAGGCGTGCTGGTTGGGGATCTGCGGCGTCTGCGCCGCCGCCAACGTCGGTACGACCAGCGTCACCGCCAGCCCGAGAACCTTGCGAATCATCATATCTCCTCCGTCGTGACGTGAACGCCTCGCACCTGAGTGGGACGATGTCCTTGAGCAAGGCGGAGACCGACTGGTTGGCCGTCTTGACGAAGCGGACCGCACGAACTTCCAGTCTTCGTCTAGAAGACGGTCGGCGGGGGCCTCTGGTAACGCGTGCGGCCGGAACTGGTTGCGGGGCAGGGCGTTACCTGAGCTCATGTCAGCGACTCTTTACGGTTGGTACCCGGTTGCCCGCGCTGCCCCCGTCCCCTAGCATCACCTGCACAACCTGCGGCAGTGGGGGTCCGGTTGGGTCTTGAGGGCGAGGGGACGGACGCGGAGGTCGTACGGGACGTGTTGGCGGGCGACGTGGAGCGCTACGCCGTGCTGGTGCGGCGCTATCGCGATCGCTATGCGCGGTTCGCGTCGCGGATGCTCGGCTCCCGCGACGTGGCCGAGGATGCGGTGCAGGACGCGCTGATACGTGCGTTTGATCGCCTGGCGGATTGCCGCGATCCGAACAAGTTTGCCGGGTGGCTGTTCCTGATCTTGCGGAACCGCTGTTACGCCGAGCAGCGGCGCCGGCAGCGTGAAGGACGACCGCTGGCGGAAGGCGACGAGGCGTTTGCCGGGCCCGACCGGCCGGATGGAACGTTAGAGCAGCTGGAGCAGGGTCGGGCGCTCGATCTGGCGCTCGGCCACCTGACCCCGGAGCAACGTGAGGTCTTTGTGTTGAAGCACTACGATGGGTTGGCGTACGAAGAAATCGGGCAGCTCACGGGCGCGACCGTGGCGTCGCTCAAGATGCGAATGCATCGCGCATATGATCGGCTGCGGGACTTGATGAGGGAGCACCGATGATCACAGGCTATCATCCGCTGGTGAAGCGGCTGCTGGACGGCGAGCTGTCACTCGCTCAGCTGCCGCCCGAGCTCCGCGCCGAGGGCGAGGAAGCGCTGCGCCTGGTCGGGGCGGCAGATCGTGCGCCGGTCGCCCTGTCGCCGGCGTTCGAGGAGCGCGTGATGGCCGTGGTCCGGCGCCACGCCGCCTCGCCCGGGCGTCGGGCGTGGCGGTGGCTGAACGCGCCGCGCGAGGTAGAGCTGCGGTTGCGGGTGCGCCCGTGGGCGGTGTGGGCCGGTGCCCTCGCCGTGGCGGCGGGCTTGGTGCTGCTGCTCGCGCGCCCCGCGCCGTCCCCGGAGCCGCGCGGCGGGACGCAGCAGGCGCACGTCGGCACCCGCGACTCGGTGCTCGTGCGCTTTGTGCTGTTTGCGCCCGGCGCCCGGCGCGTCGCGGTCGCGGGAACGTTCAACCAGTGGGACCGGAGCGCCACGCTGCTGGTCCCGGCGGGCACGAGCGGCGTGTGGACGACGACGCTCGCCCTCCCCGTCGGCCAGCACCAATATGCCTTCGTCGTGGACGGAGCACGTTGGGTGGTGGATCCGGCGGCGCCCGCCGTCGCCGACGGCTTCGGTCGCCGCAACAGCGTGGTCGCGGTGACGGCGCAGGGGGGCCGCGTCCTGTGAGAACCCCCCAGCTCGCCGTCGGGCTGGTGCTCGTCCTGAGCACGGTCCTGCCACACGGACTGGGCGCGCAGGACGTGGCGGCACGCCTCGACGGACGGGTACCGCCGGAGGCGCAGCGCGCGGTGCGGGGTATCGCGGCGGACGCCGCCGCGCGCGGTCTCCCGGTCGAGCCGCTGGTGCAGAAGGCGATCGAGGGGGGGGCGAAAGGCGTCCCGGCCGACCGCGTGATCGCGGCGGTCCGCGCGCTGGCCGGACGCCTCGGTGAGGCGATGGCGGCGATGCACGAAGCGGGCGTCGCCGCTCCGAGCGGCGACGTGGTGGAAGGCGGGGCGGATGCCCTCAACGCCGGGCTGAGCGGTGGCCAGGTGCGCGAGCTGATGCGCATGAGCCACCCGCCGTACGATCCCGCGCTCACTCTGCGGGTCGCGGCCACGCTGGCGGCCCTGGGTGTACCGGCGAAGCAGACAGTCCAGCTGTTGGCAGGGATGATCAGCGCGGGCCGGTCGTTGGGCGACCTGCTGAGTCTGCCCGGTCAGGTGCAAACGGGCGTGTCCCACGGCGCTACGCCGGCGCAGGCGGCGGCGGGGCTGGCACGCGCTGCCGGCGGCACGCCGCCGGGGCGATCCCCCGGCTGGGTCCCACCGGGCCAGCGGAAGGGCCACCCCCACAAACCCTGAGTTCGGCACGACGCCGGGTCGAAGCATCGACCCGGCGTTCGTTCTCCCCCCCGCCCCTGCCCTCCCCACGCTTCCGTCCCTAGGTAGATTCCACCCCCTATGCCCATCGCCCACAATCTCGGCTTCCCGCCCCTCGGGGCTGCGCGGGAGCTGAAGCGCGCCACCGAAGGCTACTGGAGCGGCAAGGTTTCCTTGCGAGACTTGCTCGCGACCGGCGCCGAACTGCGCGCGCGCCACTGGCGCCTGCAGCAGGACGCCGGCATCGATGTCATTCCGTCGAACGACTTTTCGTACTACGACCGCATGCTCGACACGTGCGCGCTGGTGGGCGCGGTGCCCAAGCGCTATGGCTGGGCGGGCGGGCCGGTGGACGTTGACACCTACTTCGCGATGGCGCGTGGGGTGCAGTCCGGCGGGCGCGACGTCACCGCGATGGAAATGACGAAGTGGTTCGACACGAACTACCACTACATCGTACCCGAGTTCGAGCCCGGACAGATGTTCCGTCTGTCGTCTCCGAAACCCGTGGACGAGTTCCAGGAGGCCAAGGCGCTTGGCATCCAGACGAAGCCGGTGCTGATCGGGCCGGTGACGTTTCTGCTGTTGGGCAAGGCGCGGACTGCGCGGTTCGACCGGCTCACCCTGCTGGATGCGCTGCTGCCGGTGTACGCGGAGGTGCTGACGCGTCTCGCCGCCGCGGGCGCAACCTGGGTCCAGCTCGACGAGCCCTGCCTGGCGCTCGACCGGGCGCCCGCCGAGCGGGCGGCGTTCGTGCGCGCCTACCGCTTCCTCGCGGAGCGGGCACCCAAGGTCAAGATCCTGGTCGCCACCTATTTCGCGGCGCTCGACGACAACCTCGCGACGGCCCTCGAGCTGCCGGTCGCCGGGCTGCACGTGGACGCGGTGCGTACCTCGTCCCGGCTCGACGCGCTGCTCCAGGGATGGCCGGCTGGGGGCGGCCGCGAAGGGAAAATCCTGTCGCTCGGCGTGATCGACGGGCGGAACATCTGGAAGGCGGACCTCGGTCCGGTGCTGCGCCAGCTGGAGGACGCGCAGGAGCGGGCCGGCGCGGCGCAATTGTGGGTCGCGCCGTCGTGCTCGCTGCTGCACCTCCCGATCGACCTCGATCGCGAGTCTCGGCTCGACAGCGAGTTCAAGGGGTGGCTGGCGTTCGCGAAGCAGAAGCTCGTCGAGGTCGCGACCCTGGCGCGGGGGCTGCGGGAGGGACGAGACAGCGTCGCGGCGCAGCTCGACGCGAACGCCCGCGCGCTCGCCGGGCGGCGGACCTCCCGGCGCATCCACAATCCCGCGGTGAAGCAACGCGCCCGGGGCGTCACGGAGCACGACATGCGCCGCGCGACGCCGCACGCCCAACGGCGCAAGCAGCAGCTGCGGCTGCCCCTGTTCCCCACGACGACGATCGGCTCGTTCCCCCAGACGGTGGAGGTCCGGGCGGCGCGGAAGCAGCTTCACGACGGCAAGATGACCTCCGCCGAGTACGACGCGTTCATCGCCGAGCAGATCACGCACACGCTCAAGCTGCAGGAGGAGCTCGGGCTCGATGTGCTGGTTCATGGGGAGTTCGAGCGCAACGATATGGTGGAGTACTTCGGCGAGCAGCTCGAAGGGTTCGCGTTCACGGAGCATGGCTGGGTGCAGTCCTACGGCAGCCGCTACGTGAAACCGCCGATCATCTTCGGCGACGTGTCGCGCCCCAAGCCGATGACGGTGCGCTGGAGCACCTTTGCCCAATCCAAGACGGCGCGCCCGGTGAAAGGGATGCTGACGGGTCCTGTAACCATTCTGCAGTGGTCGTTCGTGCGGGACGATCAGCCGCGCGCCGATACGGCGAAGCAGCTGGCGCTCGCGATCCGCGATGAAGTGAAGGACCTGGAGGCGGCCGGAATCCGCGTGATCCAGATCGATGAGCCCGCGCTGCGCGAGGGCTTGCCGCTGCGACGCGCCGAGTGGCCCGCCTACGTCGAGTGGGCCGTGAACGCCTTCCGGCTCGCGACCGCCGGCGTGTCGGACGCGACCCAGATCCACACGCACATGTGCTACAGTGAGTTCAACGACGTCATCCGGGTGATCGAGAAGATGGACGCCGACGTCATCTCGATCGAGAGCGCGCGCTCGGGATCGGAGCTGCTCGAGGGGTTCAAGGAGTACCGCTACCCGAACGAGATCGGGCCGGGGGTCTACGACATCCACTCGCCTCGGGTGCCCAGTACCGCGGAGATCGTGCAGGCGCTGAAGCGCATGCAGGAGGTGCTCAACGACCGGCAGATCTGGGTGAACCCCGATTGCGGCCTGAAGACCCGCGGCTGGGACGAGACGCTCCCGGCCCTGCGCAACATGGTGCAGGCGGCGCGGCAATTGCGGCCCGTGCCGGCGGCCACGGCCGGGACGCGGGATGCGTGATGCGTTGCCTGCGGCGGGGCGGGAGGTGATACTACAACCATGACACCCGCCGAGATCCGGATCACCGCCGAACCGATCGACACCGGCCGGTGCAAGTTCCTCGTGAGCGAGGCGCTGCACGCAGGCGGTGCGCGGCGCTTCGCGTCGGCCGACGAGGCGACGGGGTCGCCGCTCGCGGAAGCCATCTTCGCGATCCCGGGCGCCGACGTGGCGGAAGTGATCGTGTCGGGTAATCTCGTCACCGTGGTGAAGCGCAGCACGGCGGCGTGGCCCGTGGTCGGCAAGGCGGTCGGTCAGGCGATCCGCGCGGTGTTGGCGGCCGGGCAACCAGCCGTGGCGTCCAAGCCTGCAGCGCCGCCCGCGGGCGCGCCCGACGACGACGCGTTGTACGAGCGCGTCGCGAGTGTGTTCGACCACGAGGTGAACCCGATGGTCGCCCGACACGGCGGCCGGGTGGAGCTGATCGACGTGCAGGACGCCGTCGTGATGGTCCGCATGGCCGGCGGCTGCCAGGGGTGCGGGATGGCCGACGTCACCCTGCGACAGGGCATCGAGGCGATGCTGCACGAGCACGTCCCGGAAGTGAAAGGCGTCGTCGATATCACCGACCACACCGCGGGCTCGAACCCGTACTTCGCCGCCGCCAAGAAGTAGCAGTCTGTCCCCTTCTTCTCGACTGCTGCTGCTCCTCCCCACGGCCACGTACCGCGCGGCGGCGTTCGTGGAGGCGGCCCGCCGGCTCGGGGTCGCGCTGACGGTCGCGTCGGAGCAGCCGAGCACGTTCGCAGGCGCCAACCCCGCGGGCCTCATCACTCTCGATCTCTCGCACCCCGATCACGCGGCCGACCAGGCACGCGCGTTCGCGCGGGTGCACCCCGTGCACGGCGTGGTGGGCGTCGACGACGACACGGCGGTCGTGGCCGCGGCGATCGCGGCGGCGCTGGGCGTCCGCGGGAACGCGATCGCCGCCGCGCACGCGGCGCGAGACAAGTACGAGCAGCGGACGCTCCTCGCCGCGGCGGGCGTGCCCGTGCCGCGGTTCGCCCGGCACCGGCTGGAGGAGGATCCGCACCTCCTCGCCGCCCGGGCGCCCTACCCCTGCGTGCTCAAGCCGCTGCGCCTCTCCGCCAGTCGCGGCGTGATCCGCGCCGACACGCCAGCGACGTTCGTGACGGCGTTCGAGCGGCTACGGCGCATCCTCACGGAGCCGGACGTCGCGGCGTGCGGAGAACCGGCGCGGCGATTGCTCGTGGAGGAGTTCGTCCCCGGCGGCGAGCACGCGCTGGAGGGCCTGCTGGTCGACGGGGAGCTGCGCATGCTGGCGCTGTTCGACAAACCCGACCCGCTCGACGGCCCATACTTCGAGGAGACCATCTATCTGACGCCGTCCCGCCTCGCGGGCGACGCCCAACGTGCGATCGCCGACTGCGCCCAGCGGGCCGCGACTGCGCTCGGCCTGACAGAAGGGCCGGTCCATGCCGAGCTGCGTCACAACGCGCGCGGCCCGTGGCTGATCGAGCTCGCCGCCCGGCCGATCGGGGGGCGGTGCAGCGGGGCGCTGCGGTTTGTGATCCGGGATGCGGGAGGCGAGATGCGGGATGCGTCACTCGAAGAGATTGTCATCCGGCACGCGCTGGGTATGGAGTTGCCGAACGTGGAACGCGAACGACAGGCGTCCGGCGTGATGATGATCCCCGTACCGGGGGCGGGCGTCTTGCGGGAGGTGCGGGGAGTCGGTGAGGCCCGGGCGGTGCCGCTCGTCGAGGAGGTCGCCATCACGGCGCACCCCGGCCAAGTTCTCGTGCCCTGGCCTGAGGGGTCGCGCTACCCGGGGTTCCTCTTCGCGCGGGGGGATACGCCGGAGGCGGTGGACGCGGCGCTCCGCGCCGCATACCGTCGCCTCGAGTTCGTGATCGACGCCGACTAGACCGCCGTCGCGACGCACTCCAGCCAGTTCCGGGGCACCCGGTGCAACCCCGTCTCGTCCATCGCGCGCCGCAGGCCTTCCTTGAGCGCGCTTGCGCCGTCCTCGAGCGGCACTCCCGGGAGCGCCCCCTCGATGAACAGCGAAAACCGCCCGATGTCCTCGAGGGCCTCCGGAGTCATGTCGATGCGCACGAGCTCCACGGCGGGACGGGCGAACCCGTGCTGCACACAGAGGTCCCCATATTGGTCTGCCGTGAGGAACTGGCGCGCCACGGCGTGGGCCGAGTGCTGCACCTCGAGCCCACGCTCGCGCAGCACCTGCACCGCGCGCACCACCCAGCGGCGCCAGAAGCCCGCCGTGCCGTCGACGTAGGCGCCGTTGAAGAACGTCGTATTGAAGGCAAACACGCCGTCCGTTTTGAGCGCCCTGCGGATCTCCGCGATCACCTGCGCCTTGTCGGGCACCAGGTGAATCGCGTTGAGGAAGACGACGGCGTCCGCGGACGAGACGATGCGCGACACCCACTCGGCGCTGCCCTCGATGAACTCGACTACCTTGGAGTGGATGGCCGCCCGCGCCTTGGAGAGCGCCGAGGGAGAAGGGTCGATCCCGATCACCTCCGCGTTGCGCGCGTCGCCCAGGCGTTCCAGGATGAGCTTGGTGACCGCGCCGGGGCCGCATCCCAAGTCGACGATCTTGCGCCGGCCGGGGCAGATGACACGCTCGACAATCCACCGGTTGACTTCGGTGAACAATGGGTGCCGGGTGAACGCCTCGAACGAAAAGCGCTCGTCACCACCCTCGTCGCGAACTGCCATCGGACCCCCTGCGTTCTACGGCTTGTGAACCCCGAGCGCGCTGAAGTGCACGTCGAGGTTGCGTTGAGCACACCGGAGCGGCTGCGCCCCCGTTCCCTGCTGCTGAAATCTAAGTGACCTCGGCGAAACGTCTTAGTCAAGAGCAGCAAGGCTCCTTCGTGCGGCGCCTTAGGGCGCGGGATGAGGGCGCCCTGGGGGAATTGTACGACATCCTCGCCCCTTGGGTACTGGGTCTCGCGTTTCGCATCCTGCGCGACGAGGACGAGGCCGAGGAGGTCGTGGGAGACGTGTTCGTCCAGGTGTGGCGTCACGTCGATCAGCACGACGCGAGGCGGGGCCCGTTGGTCCCGTGGATACTGTCGATCGCGCGCAACAGGGCGCTCGACGCGCTGCGCCGCCGGCAACGGTGGTGGCGCAAGGCGGAGCGCTGGGAGGCGCAGTCGATGGAAGCAGGCGACGAGACGGTCGCCACGCCGCACGAAGCCGCGGTTCCGGGGTGGCCGCTGCACCGCGAGGTGCATGCGGCGCTCGCGGCGCTTCCCGACGAGCAGCGGCGCCTGATCGTGCTGTCGTATTTCGAGGGGCTGTCCCACAGCGAGATCGCCCGCCGGCTGAAGCAGCCGCTCGGGACGGTGAAGACTCGCCTGCGGAGCGCGCACCAGAAATTGACGGACGGATTGCGACATCTCAAGGATTGGGTGGAATGACGGACTGGCTGGGGATGCTGGGACCTCCACGGACGCCGCGCCCGGAGCTCAAAGGGCGGGTGCTGGCGCGCGCACGGGCGCGCCGGCGGTGGCCACTCGCCGCGGCGGCCCTGCTGGTGGTCGGCGTGGCCGGTGGCGCGTGGTGGGCCTACGACACGATCGGCGCGCTCGCCGCGGAGCGCGATCAGCTCGCCAGGCGCGTGCAGGCGCTCGAGGATACGGTCTCCACCTTCATCCACGGGCCCGCCGTCCAGCTGGTCCAGATCCCGGTGTCGACCGGCGGCCGGGTGGGCTCGGTCACGATTTTCGCCGACAGCGTGCGGCACCGCTGGCTCGTGCGGTGCGACGGACTCGCCCCCAACGCACGCGACCAGGCATACCAGCTGTGGTTCATCACCGAGACGGGGATGGCGACGGCGGCGCTCATGCCGATGGACCAGGACCGGCCGATGGTGATGGCGCTGGAGGTGCCCCGGGTGCATGGGCGGGTGATGGGGGCCGCGATGAGCATCGAGCCCCGGGCCGGCTCGGCCAGCCCGAGCGGCCCGATCGTGTTCCACCGGCTGCTTTAGCCCCGGTTGTCGGCAAGGTCGTGGACCGTCTCCAAGCCCAGGACCTTGAGCCGTCGCTGCCCCATCGGGAGGGTGATCGTGACCGCCTGGCCCACCTTGACGCCGAGCAGCGCTTTCCCCAGCGGGGAGGCCATCGAGACCGGTATCTCGGCCGGATTGTCGTCGCCCTCGATGAACTCGCCGATCGTGAGCGCGTACGTCTCCTTCCGCTTCGTTTCGAGATCCTGGACCGTGACGCGCGAGCCGAACCCCACGCGGTCGCGGGGGATGTCGGACTCCTGGAGGCCCGACAGCTTGGAGAGCCGCAGCCGCAGGTGGCTGAGCCGGGACGTGACGAACTGCTGGCGCTCAAGGGCGGCCTTGTACTCCGAGTTCTCGCGCAGGTCGCCGTGGGCGCGCGCCCGCTCGATCTCCTTCGGGAGCACGAAGTTGATTTCGTGATTCAGGCGCTCGACTTCGGCCTGGAGCTTGCCCTTGAGTTCATCGATCATAGAGCGAGAAAAGTAACCGACTATCCGGCTAACCGTCTAAACGCCATCTTTGCCTCATGCACATCCGCACCTACCACGAGCTGACCGAGGCGGACCGCTCCGGACTTCCCGACCAGATCGCGACCCAGCGTCGCCGCGTGGCCGGGCGGCTGGCGAGCGTGGACCGCGTTGTGGCGGTGATGAGCGGCAAGGGCGGCGTGGGGAAGAGCTTCGTCACCGCCCAGCTGGCGCGCTCGCTGGCGCGGGCGGGGCGACGCGTCGGGGCGCTGGACGCCGATCTGAACGGCCCGACGCTGTCGCGCCTGCTCGACGCGGCGGGTTCGCTCACCGTAACCACCGGCGCGGTGGAGCCCGTGACCGGGGCGGACGGCGTGCGCTGCGTGTCGATGGCGCATCTCCTGGAAGATGGCAAGCCGCTCGCGTTCCGCGGGCCCGACGGCGATGCCTTCGTGTGGCGCGGCGCGTTCGAGGCGGCGGCCCTGCGCGAGCTGCTGGGCGACGTGGCCTGGGGCGTGCTCGACCGGCTCCTGGTCGACCTGCCGCCCGGGATACAGCGCCTCGCCGAGCTGGTCGATCTGCTGCCCGCCCCGCCGGCGGTGCTCACGGTCACCATTCCCACTCCGGAATCGCGGGACGCGGTGCGGCGGGCGATGCGCTTCGCGGTGGATCGCGGCGCCGCGCTGGTCGGTGTCATCGAGAACATGTCCGGCCCGCCGCACGTGGGAGATGCGGGCGCAGACCTCGCCGCCGAGTTCAACGTCCCGCTGCTCGCCCGGATCCCCTGGCACCCGACACCGGACGTCTGGGACCGGCTTGCGCGAGCACTGAGGCCGGCGTCGTGAGGGGGGGACGGTGAAGTTCCTCTG
>DATHGL010000263.1:0-2742 GCA_035317625.1 Gemmatimonadales bacterium
CTCGAGAAAGACGGCGTGCTCCTCGCGGGGGAGCGGAAGAGCGTCAAAATGGAAGGGTTTGCGTTGGGCAACTCGCCGCGGGAGATGACCGCGGCGGTGGTGGCGGGCAAGACCATCGTGCTCGCGACCACGAACGGCACCCCCGCGCTCGTTGCGGCCCAGGGCGGCGATCCCGTTCTGGTCGGCGCGCCGGCGAACTTCAAGGCGCTGGTGGAGCGGGCGCGGGCGGTGCTCGCCCAGCGCGGCGATCTCGTGATCGTGTGCGCCGGGCGCGAGAAGCAGTTCGCGATCGAGGACGCCTATACCGCCGGCCGCCTGCTCAAGGCGGTGAAAAAGGGCGTCCGCAAGGTCGTCCTCAACGACGCGGCACGCGCCGCCGCCGCCCTCACCGGCGAGTTCGCCGGCTGGACCGAGGCCCTCGAGGGGTCCGAGGCCGCCCGCCAGCTCGCCGAGGTCGATCTCGCCGCCGACGTCGACTTCGCCGCCCGGGCCGACCGCTTCACGGTCGTTCCGGCCTACGCGGACCGCCGCATCACATGAAGGCGAAAGTGCGCCAGGAGCTGATCGGCATCGGCGCGCTGGTCGTGGGACTGTTCCTCGGACTCACCGTGCTGCGGCTGCCCATCACCGGCAGCTGGGGCGACCACATCGGCTCGGTGTTGTGGCGCCTGCTGGGTGTGGGGTCGGTGCTGCTGCCGCTGCTCGGCATCGGCTGGGCGCTCGCGGCGTTCGAGCGGCTGGGCAGCCTGTCTGCCGGGCGGACCGCGGTGCTGGGCGCGGGGCTCGTGCTGCTGATTCCCTATGGCATCGGCACCGTCACGGGTGCCCGGTTCCCAGCGGACTACCTGACGTGGGGCCCGACGCAGCAGCTCGTCGGCATGGGGCCGGCGCTGCTCGCCCACGGGGTCCACCAGGTCATCGGGACGGCCGGCGGCACGCTGGTCGGGCTGTTCGCGCTGTCGGCGCTGGGGCTGTTGACGGTCGGGTGGCATCCGCTCGTGGCGCTGAGAACACGGGAAACGGGAATCGCGACGCGGGAAACGGGAATCGGGAAACGGGAAACGGAGAAGACGGTCAAGGCCAAGCCGGTCACGGAACCACCAGCGGCCTCGCCGTCAGCCACGTTTCCCGTTTCCCGGTTCCCGAAGGAGCGGCGGGGACGGGCGGAGCGCACGCCTCCCGCCTCCCGCCTCCCGCATCTCGTCCCACCCGGGGTTCTCATTCCCCCCATCGATCTCCTGAACCCCGCTCCGCCCGAAGACGGCGACGCGGGGCTCGCGCAGATCGAGCAAATGGGTCGGAAGCTGATCGAGACGCTGCAGACGTTCCGGGTGGAAGGCGCGATCGCCGGTCGCACGGTCGGACCGGTGGTGACGCAGTACGAAGTGGCGCCCGGTCCGGGCGTGAAAGTGGGCCGCATCGCCGCGCTCGCCGACGATCTCGCGCTCGCGATGCGCGCTCCCTCGCTCCGGATCGTGGCGCCCATCCCCGGGAAGGCCGCCGTGGGCATCGAAATCCCGAACCCCATGCCGCGGATGGTGCACGTGCGCGAGCTGATCGACGGCGCCGAGTATCAGCGCCCGACCCGCGCCCTCCCGATCGCCCTCGGCAAGAACCTCGAGGGCGATTCCGTGGTGGCGGATCTGGCCAAGATGCCGCACCTGCTGATCGCCGGCGTCACTGGGTCGGGGAAATCCGTGTGCATCAATACGATCATCACGAGCCTGATCTACACGCACCCGCCCGAGAAGCTCACGCTGCTGATGATCGATCCCAAGATGGTCGAGCTCTCGATGTACGCCGCCCTGCCGCACCTCGGGCTGCCGGTGGTCACGAACCACCACAAGGCGGCGAGCGTGCTCAAGTGGGCGGTCTGGGAAATGGAGCGGCGCTACCGGCTGCTGCACGCGAACCAGGCGCGCAACATCGTGGACTTCAACAAGAAGGTCGAGGAGAAGAAACCGCTCAAGGGCCCGCGCGAGACGCTGGCCACACAGGCCGGTATCCAAAAGGAGCTGCCGCTCGACGGCGAGTACCGCGACGGGATCTTCCCCTATATCGTGCTGATCGTGGATGAGCTGGCGGACCTGATGCTCACGGTGCAGGGCGAGATCGAGACGCCGCTCGCGACGTTGGCCCAGAAAGCCCGCGCCATCGGCATCCACCTGGTCCTCGCGACCCAGCGTCCCTCCGTGAACGTCATCACCGGGCTCATCAAGGCGAACTTCCCCTGCCGCATCGCGTTCCGGGTCTCCGCCAAGGTGGACAGCCGCACCATCCTCGACCAGAACGGCGCCGAAACCATGCTCGGCAACGGCGACATGCTGTTCCTGCCGCCGGGCAAGAGCGAGCTGCTCCGCGTGCAGGGTGCGTTCATCTCGACCGACGAGACGGAGCGTCTGATGGAGTGGTACAAGGCGCACGCCGCTCGGGCGGCGGTGCCGGCGGGCACGAGCATCGACCAGCAAGTCACCGCGCTGGAAGCAGCGGAAAAGGCCGGGGAAGAGGGAGCGGGGAGCGGGGAGCAGGGAGCGGGGGAGCGTGATTCGCTGTTCCGCCAGGCTGCCGAGGTTTGCATCCAGAACCAGCTCGGCTCGACGTCGCTGTTGCAGCGGCGCATGAGCATCGGCTACGGCCGGGCGGCGCGGATCATCGACCAGCTGGAAATGGCGGGCATCCTCGGGCCGGCGAACGGCTCGAAGCCGCGGGATGTGCTGATCGGCCTCGACGAGTTGGACGATG
>DATHGL010000264.1:0-6521 GCA_035317625.1 Gemmatimonadales bacterium
CGATGTGCCGCTCAAAGCCGCGCGCCGACAGGCCGCGCGGCACGGGCGGTGGCGTGGTGTCGGCGGGGTCACCGCTCGTGATCGCGATCTCGTCGATGTAGAGCGTGTGCGGGGCGCCGTCATCGAGCCATTGCTGGAAGAACACGACAGTAGCCCGGTGCGGGTCGAAGGTCCGCCCGTCCTGGAGCGTCATGGTCAACGGCCCGATGGGGATCGCAACCCGCACCCACCGCCCTGCCGGGAGCCCGTCTTTGTAATGATCGACGAGTCTCACCTCCCGCCGCAGTCCTTGCCCGTCCTCGATCCCGATCAGCGGCAGCGCGTTGGGGAGGATCGGCTGCGCCGTGTAGCCCCGGAACACGAGGGAGTCGCCGTCGAACGCAGGCGCTTGATTGCGCCAGGCCTCCCGCCGGATCCCGGCGTGCCAAGTGCCGCCGGGACGGGAGGTCCACGCCAGCCGCAGCGCGTTCGGCGGAGTGAACGCGTGCACCGTCTCGACCGGGAGCTTCCCGCGTACGGCGTCCAGCGTGCTGGGGACGATCGCCCTGGCTTCGCTCGAGTAGTACGTGGTGTCGGTGAGGCTGCGCTCGAAGAAGACGTGCCGATCGTGCGCAGTCTGAGCCGCCGCGCCGCCGGCCCAGAGGAGCAGCGCGACGAACGAACCAACGCCGGGCTTACTCAGGGGCCCGTTCGCCGTGCCGGGTCGTGATCAGCACAACGCCGTTCGCCCCACGCATGCCGTAGACGGCTGTCGCGCTGGCATCCTTCAAGACCTCGATCCGCTGAATGTCGCCCGGGTTGAGCCACGACAGGCCGTGTCCGGCGGTCATCTCCACCGGCATGCCGTCAATCACATACAGCGGCTCATTGTCGCCGTAGATAGAGCTCCGGCCCCGGATGCGGACGGAAATGCCGCCGCCCGGCCACCGGATCACTTGGACGCCGGCGCTCCGACCCTCGAGCAGCTCCTCCACCCGCGCGGTGGGGATCCCGTGCAGGTCCTCGCCGCTCACCGTGGACACGGCGCTCGTGGTCATTCCGTCCGGGTGTGCGCCTGATGGCGCCGGAGACACGGGTGGATAGGCACACCCCAGCAATCCCCCCGTCGCCGCCGCGAGCCCCAAGACCCTGCCCGCCCCCACTCGATGCTCCTCCTCAGTAGCCGGGGTTCTGCTGCAGCCCGGCGATCTGCACTTCGCCGGACGGGATCGGATACAACGTGTCTCTCGCGACGAAGGTCTTGCCCGCCGCGGCCATCAACAGGGCCGCGCGGCCCGGGGTGACACCATCCTGCCGGCGAATGTCGAACCAGCGCTGCTGCTCCATCGCCAGCTCCACCCGGCGCTCCTGCCAGATGGCGTCGAGCAGCGCCTGTCCCGCGGCCGCTACGTCGGGTAGGAGGTTCTGCGATGTAATCGGGATCGTGAGCGCCTGGCTCGTGAGCGGAGCCGTCGGGTTGGCTCGGGCCAGCCGCTGCACCTGGAGCGTGACCGGCGAGCCAGCAATCGTTCCGTTGACCGCGGTGAAGTAGTCGCTGGGCGTCGTCACCGCAGTGCCGTTCACGGATTGGATGATGTCCACGGTGTCGACCCGCACCGGCGGAATGGCGGCAGACGCGCAGCCGACGTCGGCGCACCCGGCAGCGAAGCTCCGGAGCCCCGCAGCATAGGCCGCGCCATTGGGGTTCGCGTACCGCACGAATACGCGGCTCGTGCCGGCGGCCAGACCCAGTACCGTTTCGGCGATCGACGTGGCGAGCTGTTCGGCGGTGAAGCCCAGGGTCTTCGCAGCGGGCCCACCGCGGGCACGAGCACGGACCTGGTTCAGGTAAGTCGTCGCCTTCGCGACGTCCCCCGTCTGATACGCCGCCTCGGCCGCGATCAACAGCACGTCGGCGTACCGGACGCGCCGGATGTTGATCCCGGCATTGAAGGTCCCCCCGGGGTTGTCGGGCGACACGAACACCTTCTGATTGTACCGGTTGTTCAGCATGCTCGGGTTGAAGTACACGACGCGGGGGCTGCCGTCCGGGAGAAGCTCCCACGGATAGAGGATGGTGGCCTCGAGGCGCGGATCGCCCGGCTCGTAGCCGGCCTCGAGCTCGGGTGCCGGCGTGTTGAACCCCCAACCGATGTTCGGCGTGCCGCGCACGCCCTGCACCTCGGCATACTGAACGTTGGAGCATCCGTCGCCCGGCGAACAGCCGCTCCCCGGCATCACAGCGGCTTCGACTTCGAAGACGCCTTCGGACGAGTTCTTACCTGCTTGAGTGAACAGTGTGCTGTAATCCGCGAACAGGCTGTACTCGGCCGAAGCAATGACCGAATCCGCGTACGCGAGGGCGTGCGGATAGTCCTTCAAGTAGAGGTAGGCCTCCGCCAGCATCGCCTGCGCGGCGCCCTTGGTGGCCCGACCCAGGTCCTCCGGGGCGTATTGCGACTTCTTCGGGAGCGCGGCGCTGGCATCCTGGAGGTCCTGTACGATCAGGGCGTAGACCTCGGCAGATGTGGCTCGTGGCTGGATGAACTCGCCGGGCGTGAGGGGCTGCGTCAGGAGCGGCACGCCGCCGAACGCCCGCACGAGAAAGAAGTAGTAGTACGCGCGCAGGAACTTGTTCTCGCCGATGAGCCGTGCCTTGAGCGTCGCGTCCATGGAGACGTCGGGGATGTGCTGGATCGCCACGTTGGCCCGATAAATCCCCTTGTAATACCCGGCCCAGGGATCCGCGAAGGCGAGATTTCCGGGATCGAAGGTGAGGTTGTCGAGGTCGCCCAGGAAGCTGGCGTCGCCCGGCGTGCTCCCCTTGGTGGCGTCGTCCGACACGATGTCGGTCAGCCCGATCCACGAGAAGACGTGGACCTGCCACTCGCGCAGCATGTTGTACGTCGCATTGGTCGCCTGAACGGCTTGATCGGGCGTCTTGAAGAAGTTCTCCGTCGTGAGCACGCCCTTCGGCTCGGTCGAGAGGAAGTCGCACCCGATCAGGCCCAGAGCGGTCAGGAGGCAGATCCTGCGGCCCATCACCAGTGAAGTTCTCATGATTCGGCCTCGAATCGATGGAGTATCCGGTTTAACTCGTCTCAAAACGTCACATCCACGCCCACGGTGAACGTCCGAGCAGGTGGGAAAATCCCCCCAAACGTGTCGATCCCGCTGGCGATCACCGACCCTCCCGGGAGTTCGGGCGTGTAGCCGGTGTAGTTCGTAACAGTGAACAGGTTGGTTCCGCTTACATAGATCCTGGCCTGCTCGACGCTCAGTCCGTGCGTCAGCTGCGCCGGCAGCCGATAGCCGAGCTGCACATTCTGCAGCTTGAGGAACGAGCCGTCCTCGATAAATCGGTCGGAGGCGACGTAGTTGTTCCCGGCGGTCGTCACGCGCGGCTCCCGGTTGCTCGTACCGGAGGCGGTCCATGCCTTCAGGTATGATGTCTCGAAATTCTCGACGCCGAAGCGCACAGCCTTCTTGCCGTTGAACAGCTTGTTACCCGCTTGTCCGCTGAAGTTGGCCGAGAGATCGAAGTTACCCCAACGCAGCCGACTGTTGAACCCGTACACGACGTCCGGGATCGGGCAGCCGAGAGACGCCTTGTCGGCATCGGTGATCGTGCCGTCGCCGTTCGTATCGACGAACCGCAAGTCGCCGGGCTGCTCGCCGACGTTGCGGTTGGGTGAGCTGGCGATCTCCGCGGGCGTCTGGAAGACTCCCAGCACCTTCAAGCCCCAGAAGCAGCCGATCGGTTGGCCGACCGTCGTGCGCGTCGTGTACGCGACCTCGTTCCCCAGCCCGCCGGCGAGGATTTGGCTGTTGCCCTGGCCGAGCGCTTTCACGGTGTTGCTGATCGTGGCGCCGTTCAGGCCCAGATCGAGGTCGGCGGCGCCCAATTTGCGGCGCCAGGCGAACGTGCCCTCGAGCCCGGTGTTGAGGACTTTCGCCGCGTTCACGAAGGGTTGGGTCGACACGCCGATGTAGTTCGGGATCGGGACCTGGACCAGAATACCGTCGGTGAGGCGGTGGTAGTAGTCGAGCGTCGCCTCGAGCTGACCGTTGAACAGCACCATGTCGGCGCCGATGTCCGTCTGGGACGACTTCTCCCACTTGACGAGCGGGTTGGCCAATTCGATGGGGCTGGCGCCGTACTGGAGTGTCTGACCGGTCCCGAAGACGGCGTTCAAGTTGCCGGTGACGATCGGGACTCCCGGATAGGCGCCGATCTTGTCGTTACCGATCTGTCCCCAGCTGGCGCGCAGCTTGAGGGCCGTGAAGAGCGTTTTGTCCCGCAGGAATGGCTCCTCCTTCACGTTCCACCCCACCGCGAACGACGGGAAGTAGCCGTAGCGGTTGGACGCACCGAATCGCGAGGAACCGTCGATGCGGAGCGAGCCCGTGAACAAGTACCGGTCCTTGAAAGTGTAGTTGGTGCGGAACAGGTAGGAGAGCATCTTCCAGTCCGACGCAAAGTTGACGTTGGTCTGCCCGACAGCGGCGCCGGCGTTACAGTACCACAGGCTCGGGTCTTCGCCGGGAATGTTGGTGCGCCCGCAGCCCAGGTTTTCGTTGTAGAACGACTGGGCGGTGATACCGGCCAGTACGTTGAGGCGGTGGCGCTCCGCCTGATAGTTGTAGGTGAGCGTGTTCTCCCACAACCAGGAGCTGCTCGCGCCCGTCTCGACGTCTACGTTGGACACGTCGTTCTTCTGCAGGGGCGAGACGGAGTAGACCGGCACGAAGCTCCGGAACTGCGAGCGACCGAGGTCCAAGCCGAAGCTGGACCGGAACGTGAAATGGTGGGGGAGATTCAGCTCGCCGAACAAATTGCCCACCACGCGCGCGTTACTCTCGTCGTTGCGCGTGTAGAACACCGTCGCCGCGGGATTCCCCGCCGAAGAGCGCACGTTTCCGTCAACGAACGTGCCGTTCGGATTTCGCGCTGTGATGGTCGGATCCGCGCGGTAGATCACGCTCAGCACGTCAGGGGGTCGCTCGTCCGTCGCATACGAGACCGCGATGTTGTGCCCGAACAGGAGGTGATCGGTCAACCGATAGTCGTTGTTCAGACGCAGGGTGACGCGGTTGAAGTCCGAATGCGGGACCACGCCCGCTTGGCGGAAGTAATTGCCGCTCAAGTAGTACGTGATCTTGTCAGTGCCTCCCGAACTCGAGACCTGGTAGTTCTGGATCGGCGCCGTTTCGAATAGCGCCTTCTGCCAGTCCGTTCCCAGGCCGATGGTATCCGGATTCGGGAAATAGGGCGGCGCTCCGGGGTTCAAGTTCTCCAACAGCTCGTTTGCGAGTATCGCGTAATCGTGGGCATTGACGAGATCGACACGGTGCTGGACGCTCTGGGAGCCGGCGTAGGCGTTGACAGTGAAGCTCGTGGGCCGTTCCAGACGCCCCCGCCTGGTGGAGATGATGATCACGCCGTTGGCGCCGCGGGAGCCGTAGATCGCCGTGGCCGAGGCGTCTTTGAGGACCTCGACGGACGCGATGTCGTTCGCCTGTAGAAACGAGACATCGTCGGTCAGCATGCCGTCCACGACGTAGAGCGCGGACGCGTCGTTGAGCGTGCCCACCCCGCGGATGCGCACGATCGCCTTGTCACCCGGCTTGCCCGACGCCGGCGTCACCTGCACCCCGGCGACCCGACCCTGCAGCGTCTGGTCGACGGACGCCGTGGGGACGGGAGTGAGGTCCTCGGCGTTGAGGCTCGCCACCGCCCCGGTGACGTCGCGCCGTTGCTGGGTGCCATAGCCGGTCACGACGACTTCTTCCATCATCACCGCCCCTGCCTCCATCGTCGCGTTGACGACCGGGCGTCCCGCGATCGCGACCGCGACGGGGTGGTACCCGATGAATGCGAAGGACAGCGTGTCATTCGGGCTGGGAGCATCGATGGCGTAGCGACCGTTGGCGCCGGTGAGTGTGCCGGTGCTGGTCCCTTTGACGACCACCCTCGCCCCCGGGAGCGGGCTACCGTCCGTGGCCGAGGTGACGGTACCCGTCACCCGGAACTGGCCCTCTTGTCCCCACAGCGGTTCGTTGGATGCCAGCAGGAGTAGGGTGGCGGCGAGGGTCATCGGGAACAGGCGGGAACAGCCCATGGACTCGTCTCCGAGAAAATGCGGTTGCCACGGTTATCACGCGCCCGCTGGGGTTTGTCAAGGTCGGTGACCGCCGCGTAGATTGGGAGCGCCGCCTTCCCACTCTCTCTTTCTCAAACGGATCCCGATGCGCTCGCATAGCGGTTTGTTCACGGCGTTGCTCGTCGCCCTGGCCCTCATCGGCGCCGGACCTGCGTCCGCGCAGCGCTCCGCCGCCGACCAAAAGATCGACGCCCTCCTCGCCCGCATGACCGTAGAGGAGAAGCTCGGCCAGCTCAACCAGCTCTCCGTGGACAATCAGCCGAGCCCCGAGCAGTCGGACCTCGTGCGCAAGGGTCTCGTCGGCAGCCTCTTCAATCTCACCGGGGCGGCCGCGACACGGGACGCGCAGCACATCGCCGTGACAGAATCGCGGCTCCG
>DATHGL010000265.1:0-21442 GCA_035317625.1 Gemmatimonadales bacterium
CTCGTCCGCGATGGTGATCGCGGTGCCGCCCGGCATCGCGCCGCCCGTCAAGGCGTTGCCCAGAAACCGGCCCAGGGGCTCGACCACCATCTCGAAGACCGAGTCGACAAAGCCCCACGCGCTCCACAGCGCGAGCACCAGCGCGACCAACCGCCATTCGCCGTGCCCCGAGCTGACAAACAGGACGACGAGCGCGGTGCCCGCGACGGTCGCCGCGACGCCCAGGATGCCGCGCACCACGGCGCGCAGGCTCGGCGGATCTCCGAAGTCCACGGTCGGAACGTTAGAGCGCCCGCCCGGGAGGAGCAAGTTGACAGCATCGGCCCAGCGGCGTAAACCTACGCACGCCACTTGCCCGGAGGCCCACGTGTCCGACATCCTCTCCCGCCGAGCATTCCTCGCGTCGACCGCCGCCGGCGTCGCCGCGACGAGCGCGCGCGACATTCCCTTCCCACTGCGGTCGCCGCAGCCGCTCCCGCCGCCGAGCCGCTGGGCGGCGAAGCCCGTGGCGATCGCGAGCGCCAACGGCTTGCGAGCCGTGCAGAAAGCGTTCGACATGCTGCTCCAAGGGGCGGACACCCTCGACGCGGTGATCGAGGGCGTGAAGATCCAGGAGCTCGACCCGAACGACGACTCGGTGGGCTACGGAGGACTCCCCAACGCCGCCGGCGTGGTGCAGCTCGACGCGTCGTGCATGCACGGGCCGACCAGGCGCGCGGGAGCGGTAGGCGCGCTCGAAGGGATCAAGACGCCCTCCGAGGTCGCGAAGCTCGTGCTCAAGTACACCAACCACATCTTCTTGGTGGGCGAAGGCGCGAAGCGGTTCGCGTTGCAATACGGCTTCAAGGAGGAAGACCTGCTCACCGAGCACGCGCGCGAGGCCTGGCTGCACTGGCGCGCCAACCTGAGCCCGAGCGATGACTACCTCGACGTACCGGAGGCCGACCACCTGTCCGTCCGACCGACGGGCACCATCAACTGCGACGCGGTCACCCCGCAGGGCGAGCTCTCCTCGGCGACGACGACCAGCGGGCTCGCGTTCAAGATCCCCGGGCGCGTGGGCGACAGCCCCGTCATCGGCGCCGGCCAGTACACCGACAACGACGTGGGCGCCGCGGGCTCAACCGGCCGCGGCGAGTCGAACATCAAGGTGTGCGGCGGCTTCCTGACCGTCGAGTTCATGCGGCGCGGCATGAAGCCGGCAGATGCCTGCCTGGAGACGCTGAAGCGGGTCGTACAGCTCAGCGAGCAGCGGCTGCTGCGCGCCGACGGCAAGCCCACGTTCGACCTCACCTTCTACGCGGTCAACAAGCGCGGCGAGTTCGGCGCCGCCTCGCTGTACCCGGGGCGGTACGCGGCGCACGACGGCGCCGAGGCCAAGCTGCGGGACACGGCCCATCTCTACGAGCGACCCGCTGCGAACCGTTAGCGTCGCGCTGGCGCTGGTCGCGGCCACCGCCCCGGCGCTCGCGGCACAGCGCTTCTGGCGCCACAATTTCTTTCCCTACGTCTACTACACGACGGCCGACGGGCTGTGGGGCGCGTTCCATTACGGTCGCTACAGTCCACTCGGCTTCGTCGAGCGTCCCGAGCCGAATCGCGCGGCGCTCAACCTCGACCTCGGCGCCAGCGTCCGGGGCAGCTTCGCAGTCGTGGCGGACGCGCGGGCGCCGGCGTGGTGGGATGGATGGCGCACCGACTTCACGCTCGCCGCCGTCCGCGACAACCGGCTTGGCTACTACGGCCTCGGCAACGACACCCGCTACTCCTCCGACAGCGTCGCCGCCGTGGGGAGGTATCTCTACCGGGTGAGCCGGACCCGCCTGACGGCCCGGGCGACCTTGCAGCGGCGCGTCTTGGGGCCGATCCGGGTGCTGGTGGGCGGGACGCTCGAGCACAGCGACTTCCGCGCCCTCCCCGGCCCGAGCGTGTTCCGCGCCGACCTGGTCGCAGGGACGGTCGACCCGGGCACCATGCCTTTCACCGACAAGGTCGTGCGGGCCGGCCTCGTCCTCGATACGCGCGAGAGCGAGGTGGATCCGCACACGGGCGTGCTCGTGGAGGCGCTGTTCGCGAGCGGCAGCGGCTACACCCGCACGACGGCACACGCGCGCCTGTACGTGCGCCCGGCCCCGAGGCTGGTGCTCACCGGGCGGCTCGGCGCGGAGGGAATGGGCGGCCGCCCGCCGCTCGCCGCACAGCAGCAGATGGAATCGAGCCAGCGGCCCTTCGTCGCGGTGGGCGGCTACCGCTCGTTACGGGGATTCTACGACGGGCGGTTCACCGGGTGCGGCAAGCTGATCGGGAGCCTGGAAGCGCGCTACGCGCTCGTCTCGGTCGGGGATGCCATGGAGCTGAAGCTGGTGGCGTTCTACGACGCCGGCCGGGTGTTCGGATCCGGCGAGGCGGTGCGCCTCACCACGACCGGGCTGCATCGGAGCGGCGGTGCCGAGCTGGCGGTGCGGCTGCTGCGCAACTCGCTCGTCGTGGTCGGGTACGGCCGCGCAAGCGAGGGTGGGCAGCTGTTGGTCGGGACGAGCTGGAGCTATTGAAATGTGGAGTGCGGAATGTGGAATGCGGAATTGCGATGGAAGGTCGATCGCATCTCGACCGCCTACCCGGACATTCCGCACTTCGCATTCCGCATGTGATTAGATCTCCCGGATCTCCACTCCGCGCTTCGCCAGCTCCGCCACGTAGTCACCGAACGGCACCGCTTCGTCAGGTGTGTGCACCCCACGGGCGGCGATCCGGCCGTCCACCTGCATCAGACCGATGATGGCGAGCGAGTAGCCCGTGGTCCGCATCATCGCGCTGATGCCGTGCGCCTCGTCGGAGTAGTCGAGCAGCTGCCATGCAGCCCGTTTCCCGTTCCTCCCCCGCACCTCGACCCGGAGGGCGACCAAATCGCGCCCCTCGGGCTTGGTGAGTTTGGGGGATACGGCGGCGATGAAGGCGTCGCGCGGCACGATTTCCTTCCCCTTCACCTTGACGGGGGTCAGGTCGAGGAGCCCGAGCTCGCGGATCGGCCGCATGATGGCGACGTGCCCGGGGTAGCGCAGCGTCTTGTATTCCATCGTCTGGATCTTTCCTTGGTACGCCCAGGGCAGCGTGGAGATGCCGCCGCCGGTGTGGAACGCCTCGAGCTCGCCCACCGGCGGCGGGAACATCACCTGCTCGAGCTCGGAGAGGGCGTCTACGCGGGCCGGCTTGCCGTCGCGTAGCACCCACGAGGGCGTCGTGTAATAGTCGAGCGCTCCTTCGAGGGAGTAAACGATCTGGTAGTTGAGCGGCGGCTCGGGATGCTGCGGCAGGCCGCCCACATAAATCTTCACCGCCTCGGCATCGCCGACGCGCCGGATCCCTTCGGCCGCGAGAATGTTCACCATTCCGGGCGCAAGGCCGCAGTCCGGAATCACCGACACACGCCGCTGCTTCGCGTCGGCGTCGAGATCCTTCTGCTTGAAGACGATCTCGGTGTTGCCGCCCAGGTCGGCGTCGTGCACGCCGGTGTCCACGGCGGCACGGGATACCTCGAGGTTGAAGTGGTACGGGGCCGCGTTCTGCACCGCCTCGTGACCGACCATGGCGGCGCGCAGCGCGGCTCCGTCCTGGATGTCCAGTTTCAGGAGCACAAGCCGCTTCCCGACGTAGGCCTTGAGGAAGACAGGAATGCGCTCGGGCTTTACGTCAGCGATGGTCACCCGCTCCACTCCGGGCTGCTGCAACAGATCATACGCGCAGGCTGACCCCTGCAACCCGGCGCCCAAGACCAGCATGCGCATCGCGCAACGTCCTCCACGTGGAATCGACGGTCAACGAGCGGCGGAAAGCTAGTCGGGCGCGAGAGGGGACGGAACCCGCCAGCCCCGTGTCAGCGCCGCCCGAAGCGCCGCATTAAATTCGCGCCCGATGACCCAGGCCGACCTCACCCGCCAGCGCCTCGTCCGAGCCGCGCTCGAGCTGTTCACCTCACAAGGCTACCACGAGACCACCACGCCCCAGATCGCGAAGAAAGCCGGTGTGGCGGAGGGAACGATCTACCGTCACTTCACCAGCAAGCAGCACTTCTTCAACGAGCTGTACCGCGCGGCCGCGCGCTCGGCGGCGAAGGCCGTGAAGGACGCCGACGCGCTCCAGGTGGGGCCGCGGGAGAAGCTCGCCGAGCTCGCCCGCGAGCTCGTGGCGGGAGCGGCGCGCGAGCCGGCCGTCGCCCGGCTGTTTTTCGCGCAGCGCCAGGACGACCTGCTGGACGAGGAGAGTCGCAAGGCGGCCCGCGACTTTCGGCTCGGCCTCGAGAGCCTGATCGCGCAGGGTAAGGCCGACGGCTCCGTCAAGGCCGGCGCGGCGGAGGTGTGGGCGGGCGTCTGGCTCGGCGTGGTGGCGCTCCCGATCGATCGCGTCTCGGCCAAGGAATGGCAGGACACGCACGCGGGAGTGAAGCTCGCGTTGGACGGCGCCTGGGATGCAATCGCCGCCGGACGCGCCTGATTCGGTCAGGCGCCTTCCGACCGCCCGACCGCCTGTCCGCCCGTCCGCCGCAGCTCGAACACTTCGATCTCCGGCGGCGTGAACACGCGGATCGGGATCCCCACGACGCCGATCCCGCGGCTCACGTACAGCTGGCTGTTCCCCCGCTGGAAGTGCCCCATCACGTACTTCGTGATCAGGCGCCCGACCGACCATCCGATCAACGGCACGTAGAGCTGTCCGCCGTGGATGTGCCCCGCGAGGGTGAGCGGGATACCCCGCGGCGCCGCCGCGTCCCACGCGCCGGGGCGGTGAGCGAGCAGCACGGGGAACGCGTCGGGAGGCGCAGCGCGCCGCGCCGCGTCCACGTCATCCGCCTGCGGATCATCGACCGTCCAGCTGTGCGGGTCGTCGATGCCCAGCAGCGCGAGCGTCGCGCCGTTGCGCTGGACCACGTGGCAACCGTTCTGGACGAACACCTGACCGGCGTCGCGGCAGGCGCGGATGACCTCCCGCTCGCCAGTGTAGCGATCGTGGTTGCCGAGCACCGTGACCACCCCGAGCGGCGCGGAGAGCTCGCGGAACGCGTGCACGTAGGGCGGTATGTAGGAGCGCGAGATGTCGATCATGTCTCCCGTCTGGACGATCAGGTCAGGCCGCAGGCCGTTCGCCAGCGCCACGATCTCCTGCATCCTGTCCTCGCCGAGATGGATGCCGGCGTGCAGGTCGGAGAGGTGCAGCAGCGTGAGGCCATCGAGGCCGGGCGGGAGATCAGGGAACACGAGGGTGCGACGGGTCACCTCGGGGAGCCGGTAGGCGCTCCAGATGCCGGAACCCGACAGCGCGGCGCCGGCGCCGGCGTAGGCGTACGTGGCGCGGGCGAGGAAGCGGCGGCGCGAGAGCAGGCGGTCGGTCGGACTGACGGACTGGCGGTCACGCGGTCTCCGCAGGAGCCGTCCGCCCGTCCGCCAGACCGCCCGTCCGACGATGTACAGCGTCACCAGGGCGGAGAAAATCCATCCCAACAGGTGCCACGCGATCCACGGGCCGGTGAACGGAAGTCGGCCTACGCCCCATACGCTGCCGCCGAACAGCACGCGCTGGGCCACCAAGACCGACGGCAGGTTGAACCCGACGAAGAGGACTGCCAGGGCCCGGTGCACGAGTTGTGCCTGGCGGGGCCGGGCGGGGTCGGGCAGCCGCTCGCGCAGGTAGAGATAGATCAGCGCCTGGGGCGCCAGAAAGAGGAGGAGATAGATTAGGCGCGTGACCACTCGCTCGAGGCTCCTCGCATGTGTGGCGGCGCTCGTGCTCCACGCGGAGCTCGCCGCCCAACAACTCACGGCCACCGAGCGTGCCGCGGCGATCGCCACCGTGTGGGCGGAGGCGCGCTACAACTTCGCCTATTGGGACCGCGTGCGGGCCGACTGGGACTCGGCGCTCACCGCGAACCTGAAACTCGCCACCGCGCCGCAGTCGGACCTGCTCTTCTACCGCCGACTGCGGCGGCTGGTCGCCCTGCTCGGCGACGGGCAAGCCGCGACGATCGCGCCCCCCAATCTCCGCTCCCGCATCGCGCGCCCACCGCTGCTCGTGACGAGCGCCGAGCGTCGGCCCTTCATCCTCGACTACGCCGAGAACGACGAGATGCGCGTCGCGCGTCCCGAGCGGCTCGCCGAGATCCTCGCCGTCCAGGGCATCCCGGCGGAGGCGTGGATCCGCGACTCCGTGCTCCCCGAAGTCCCGGGGGCGACGGCGGCCAACCGCTGGCAGCGCGCCGTCGCGTGGATGCTCGAGGGTGAGAAGGGGACCACTCTGCACCTCCTGGTTCGCGTGCCCGGCCGCGAGTCGCGCGGCCTCAGCGTGACGCGCAGCCTCTCCCTCAACGATCGCTGGCCGCTCGATCCCCCGGCGTTCGCCGTGGAGTCACTCCCGGGCGGCGTCGCGCTGGTGCGCATCGCCTCCCTGGCGGACGAGGATGCGGTGCACCAGCTCGATCGCGTCTTCCCCGATTTCGCGCGCGTCCAGGGCCTGGTCCTCGATCTGCGCAGCGCCGTCGCAGGCAAGACCGAGTACGCCTATCAGGTGCTCGCCCGCCTCACCGACCGGCCATTCGCCGCCGTGCGCTGGGCAACGCCCGAGTATCGCCCGGTGTTCCGCGCGTGGAACCTGAGCGACTCCGCCACAGTCTGGTACGGACCGGAGACCGGAACCGTTGCCCCCCGCGCCGACCATCCCCCCTACGGCGGACCGATCGCGGTGCTCGCCTCGAGCGCCACCTCCGGCGCAGCCGAGGACCTCCTGGCCGCGTTCCGGGCCGCCGGGCGCGGCAGCATCATCGGCGAGCCGTCGGCCGGAAGCCCCGGCGACGTCGCGACGTTCGCGCTGCCGAAGGGCTGGGGCGTCCAGTTTTGCGTCACCCGACACCGGGCTCCCGACGGCACCGAGTTCGCAGGCGTCGGCGTGAAACCGGACGTCGTGGTGGTGCCGACGGTCAACGACGTGTTGGCAGGTAACGAGCCCGCGCTCGATCGAGCGCGGGAGTACGTGAGCGGGAGCCGGCGGTAGCGGCTACCGTCCGTCGAGATTCTCCCTGAAGAAGCCCACAACCGTTTTCCACGCGCTGTCCGCCACCTCCGGCTTGTCGCGGGATCGGAGGAAGCCATGGCCGACTCCGGGATAGACGGTGTAGCGGTACCGCTTGTGGTAGGTCCGGACGGCCGCGTCCACGTCACCGAGTCCGGCGTTGATCCGAGCGTCCTGCTCCGCGTACACGCCGAGCCCCGCCGCGCGGATGCGCGCGATGGACAACGCGTCGGGGCCCGGCCCATAGCAGACCACGAACGCCCGGAGCGACGGGTTGTTCGTCGCATAGCGGAAGCTCTGGCCGCCGCCCCAGCAGAAGCCGATCACGCCCACGCGATCGGACCGCACGGCCTTGAGGCGCTTCACGTACGTCGCCGTGGCGTCCAAATCCCTGGTGACCGTGTCGGGGGCGAGCCCCGCGATCAGCTTGCGGGCGTCGTCCGGGGAGGACGGCGTGCCGCCGCGCCGCGACAGCAAATCGGGAGCGATCGCCACGAAGCCGTCCCGGGCGAGCTGCTCCGTGGTCTGCCGGATGAAGTCGGACATCCCGAAGATCTCGTGGATCACGACCACCGCCGGCGCCCGATCGGCGCGCTCGGGATAGGCGAGGTAGGCGGTGATGGTGTCGGGGCCACTGGAGAATTTGACGTACTCGGCGTGAATGTCGGTGCGGTAATTGGCGGTAACCGGCGGTAACGGGCGGTACGCTGCACCGCTGACCACCGCTGCGCCGGCCGCCATACCGCCCAATACCGCCCAATTCCGCCCCTTACCGGTCATAGCTCACTCTCCAGACCCCGGTTCCCCGCATCATCGCTCCTCTACCGGACATTGCTCGCGTACACGCCCTGCAGGGCGCTCTCCCCAGGCGGCATCTTGTCACGACTCTGCAGCGCGTTCTCCGCAGCGCGCTCGACCTCTCCCGACACCTTCGCCTCGATCTCCTCGAGCCGCTGGACGGCGACGCCGTCCACCTTCAGGTACTCCTCGTACATCCCGATCGGATCCCGCTTGCCCCACCGCTGGAACAGCTCGGCGGGGAACGTGTCGCGCGCTTCGCGCTCGTCGTGGGTCGCATGCCCGCCCATCCGGAACGTCTCGGCGACGAGCAGCGCGGGCCCCTCGCCCCGGCGACAGCGCTCGGCGGCGAGCCGCGTCGCCGCGTAGGCGTCGAGCACGTTGTTGCCGTCAAACGCGGCTCCGCGGATGCCGTAGCTCGCCGCCCAGTCGTTGAAGTTGCCCGGAAGGTGATGTTGCGCCAGCGGAGTGCCGAGGGCGACCTGATTGTTCTGGAGGATGAAGATCGTGGGAAGTCGCTGGACCGCGGCGAAGTTCGTGCCCTCGTGCGCCGCGGCGGTTTTGGTCGAGCCGTCGCCCACCCAGGTGAGGGCGACGCGCGGCTCCTGCTTCAGTTTGAACGTGAGCGCGATCCCGGTGATCACCGGCACCATGTCGCCGACGTGCGAGATCGGCTGCAGCACGCCCAGCGCCCAGGCGCCGACGTGGAGGTCACGGCCCCGTGCCGGCGAATCATCGCTGCCGAGGTAGGCGCGCAGCATGTCGCTCACCGGAAGCCCGAGCTCGCAGCAGGCGGCGGCGTTCCGGATCATCGGCGCCACGATGTCACGGCCGCGCTCCAGCGCGTGAACCGGGCCGACGGTCGTGGCCTCCTCGCCCGTCCCGAGCCACGCCTTGGAGATCACGCCGGTTCGCACCCAGCGCTTGAGCTGCGTGTCATGCAGGCGCGCGCGCAACAACCCCGCGTAGAGCGCGAGCTTGGTCTCGCCCGGGAGCCGGGAGACGAGCGCGGCGCGCTCGGCATCCCGTTCGAGCGTGGCCCGATATTCCTGGACGAGCGCGCGATCGGGCTTCCAGTCGACGTACTCGGGCGGATCGAACCCGGGCAAGCGCCTTATTTCAGCTTCTCCTTGATCTTGGACAGGAATCCCCGCCCGCTCGGCGACAGGGCGTCGGCGAACTCGAGCGCGGTGTCGTAACGCGCGTCCGGACTCGATTCCATCGCGCGGGCGAGCACCTTCTCCAGACCCTCGGGCGCGTCGGGACGCAGCATGCGCAGCTTCGATGGGTGGCCGCGCAGCCGGGCGATCATCATCTCCTGGGCATTCCGCCCCTGGAACGGGAGCTTGCCCGTGAACATCTCGAACGCGACGATGCCGAGGGCGTAAATGTCCGAGCGCGCGTCGAGCTGCTTGCCCCGGATCTGCTCCGGGCTCATGAACTCCGGAGTCCCGAGGATGATGCCGGTGGCGGTGAGCTTCGCGATCTGGGGATCGGCGCGGCGCTCTTTGGCGAGGCCGAAGTCCATGACCACCGCTCGGTCGCGGCCCCCGTCCTCGGGCACGAGCATGATGTTCTCGGGCTTCAGGTCGCGGTGCACGATTTGCAGCTCGTGCGCGTGGTGCAGGCCCGCGCACACCTGCCGCAGGATGTCGACCCCGACGGCGAGGTCCATCGGCCCGTCCCTCACCTCACGGTCCGAAAGCAGCTCGCCCTTCAGGAACGGCATCACCAGGTAAATCAGCCCGTCCTCAGACTCGCCCAGCCGCAGGATACGGCACACGTTGGCGTGGTCCAGGCGCATGGCGAGCCCCGCCTCGCGTCGCAGCCGCTCCACCGAGCTCCTGTCGGTCGCGAGCCTGGGAGAGAGCACCTTGATCGCCACGTCGTGCCCGGTCGCCACCTCGCGGGCGAGGTAGACGTACGACATCCCTCCCTCGCCCAGCTTCCGCTCCACGTGGTAGCGCGAGTCGAGCACGTGACCGGAGAGTGACGACGCGCGGTCGAGCCCCGGCTTGTGGGTCTGCGGCGTGCGAACCGCCGTGGCGCCGCCGGACGGCGTGGGCGCGGGGGCAGGCGCGGGCTTCGTCTGCTCTTCCACGAGCATGGTGCCGTCGCGGGGGCAGAACCGGGCGGTGTCGGCGTACACCGTGCCGCATTTGGGGCAGCGGCGCTCACTCATTGGCGCACCAAATTGCGCCCTTCGTTCTTCGCGCGATAGAGGGCTTGGTCGGCGACCGCCACGAAGCTGTCGGCGCTCGTCACCCGGTCGTCGGGAAAAGAGGCCAGGCCGATCGAGATCGTCAGGTTGAGCGGGTCTTCTCCCGGGTCGGCGAAGTCGTGGCGCATCACGCGCCGCCGCAGGCGCTCGGCGAAAATCACGGAGCCGTGCAGCGCCGTCTCGGGCATCACCACGACGAACTCCTCCCCCCCGTAGCGGGCGACCAGGTCCACCGAGCGTGTCTCGCGGCGCAGAATCTCGCCCACCTGGCGCAAGACGGAATCCCCGGCGATGTGGCCCCGCGTGTCGTTCACCAGCTTGAACCGGTCGATGTCGGCCAGCAGGATGGTGAGGGCGAGATTGTAGCGCCGGGCGCGGTCGAGCTCCGCCGTGAGCTGTTCCGACAGGGCGCGACGGTTGAGGCAGCCGGTGAGCGCGTCCGTCGCGGCCAGCTTCTCGAGACGCTTCTTGTCCGACACCGCGGTTTCGAAATCGTACGCCTTCTCGATCGCCGCAACCGCCGTGCGGATCACCGTCTCCGCGAACTGCGCGTCGGCGCGCGTGAGCGGCGGATCCTCGCCCGTGGTTCGCAGGAAGAAGACGCCAAGCTGTTGGTCCTTCATCGAGAACGGGAGCGCCACCGCGGAGCGGGTCGGCACGGTGATCTGCTCGCGCTGCCACCGTACCCGCTCCTCGTGGTACAGCGGATCCAGCGCCACGTCCTCGACCAGGACCGAGCGGCTGGTCGTGAGCGCGCGCTGGATCTCGGGGTAGCGGGCGAGCTCGATTTGGAGGTTGCGCAGCATGGGGTTTTCGTACGCCGCGACGACCACGCCCAGCTGGTCCCCCGGCTTGGCGAGCACCATCGAGCACTTGGAGATCTGGAGGACCCGCGCCACGCGCCGCACCAGGATGTGATAGATCTCGTCCGGCTTGAGGGAGTCGGTGACCTCGTGGAGGATGTCGACGATGGCGGCGCGGCTCTGCGCCTCGTCCCGCGCGTGCGCCAGCTCCTGCGCCGTGCGGATGTGCGCCTTCACGCGTGCCAGGAGCTCGCGGACGCGGAACGGCTTGGAGATGAAATCCGCCGCGCCCAGGCCGAGCGCCTTGACGGTCGCCTCTTCGGGCGGCATCGACGAAATCATCAGGACGGGGACGTCGCGGAACCGGTCGTCGGCCTTCAGCTTCGCCAGGAGCTGCAGGCCGTCGACCTTGGGCATCATGATGTCGAGGAGCAACAGGTTGGGGCGCTCCTCCTCGAGCCTGCCGAGCAGCCCCTCGCCGCCGGGCGCGGTGACGACCTCGTACCCGTTCTCCTTGAGAATCCAGGAGAGGGTGCGCACCAGCGACTGGTCGTCGTCGGCGACGAGGATCTTGGCGGCGGGCTCGGGCATTGGGTCTTCAGTCCTCGAGCAGCGAGGGATCGACGTTGCCGCCGCTCACGACCAGCACGGTGGGCGGAATGGGATGGACGGCGCGAGCGCGCAGCGCGGCCGTGGTCGCGGCGCCCGACGGCTCCACCGCCAGCTGGCATTCCCGCCACAGAAAATGCACCGCCTCGCGCAGGGTGTCATCCTCCACCAGCGCCACGCCCCCCAGGCGGTCGCGGTGCGCCACGAGCTGCGCGAACGGGATCGCGCCCACGCTGAGCGTGATCAGGCCGTCGGCGAGGCTCGCGGTCCGCTCGAGCCGCACCGGTCGGCCGGCCGCGAGCGACCGCTTGAGCTTGGGCGCCCCGCTGGGCTCGACGCCCCACACGGTGGCGTCGCTTCCCGCGGCGGCGAGTCCCGTCACGACGCCCGCGATCAGACCGCCCCCGCCCACCGGCACGATCACCGTCTTGACGTCGGGGAGCTCCGCGGCGATCTCGAGCCCCACGGTCGCCTGCCCCGCCACGATATCCGGATGGTCGAACGGGGGCACGATGGCGAGCCCCTCGCTCGCGGCGAGCTGTTCGGCGCGCTGCTGGCGGTCCTCGGACGTCCGCCCCGCCAGGACGACCTCGCCGCCCCACCGCTTGACGCCCGACACCTTCACGGCCGGCGCCGTCTCGGGCATCACGATCACGGCCCGCACGCCGACGAGCTGCGCTGCATACGCCACGGCCTGCCCGTGATTGCCGCTCGAGTAGGTGATCACTCCATGGCGTCGGACGTCGTCCGGCATGCGCCGTATGGCGTTGTAGGCGCCGCGCAGCTTGAACGCCCCGACCGGCTGCAGGTTCTCGAGCTTCAAGAAGGCGTTGAGCGGCTCGACGAAGCGGAGCGGCGTGCGCACCGCCACGCCGGCGAGCCCCGCAGCCGCCTCCCGAACGTCCGCCGCGGTGACCACGCTACTTTTTCTTCTTCTTGGTCACGGCCTTCGCCTTCGGAGCCGTTTTCCCGGGGGCGGCCGCCTTGCGGGCGGGCTTGGCCCCGTCCCCGTCGTCCCCCTCGCCGTCGTCGCCGTCGTCTTCCTTCACGACCCGCGCCACGTCCACCACGAGATCGCCGGCCGTCAGGTTCATGACCTTCACGCCCTGGGTGTTCCGCCCCGAGATCCGGATGCCTTCGACCGGCACGCGGATCATGATCCCCTTCTTGGTGATCATCATCAGCTCGTCGTCGGGCAGCACTTCCTTGAGCGCCACGATGTCGCCGGTCTTGTCGGCCCGCTTGAGGGTGATGATGCCGCGGCCGCCGCGGTGCTGGACTCGGTATTCGTCGAGCTCGGAGCGCTTCCCCATGCCCTTCTCGGTGACGGTGAGCAACGTCGACTTGCGTCGCACCACCACCATGTCGATCACGTGGTCCTTCTTGTCGAGCGCGATCCCCTTCACGCCGGTCGCCGTGCGGCCCATGTCGCGGACGTCTTTTTCGTGGAACCGGATGCTCATCCCATGACGGGTGGCGAGCACGATGTCGTTCCGCCCGTCGGTGACCTGCACGTCGATCAGCTCGTCGCCCTTCTCCACGTTGATGGCGCGGATGCCCACGGAGCGCGGATTCCCGAACTCGGAGAGGCGGGTCTTCTTCACCACGCCGTTCTTGGTCGCAAACAGCAGGTATTGGTCCTCCGAGAACTCCCGCACCGGCACGAGCGCGGCGATGCGCTCGTCTGGCTTGATCGCGATGCAGCCGACCATCGGCTTGCCGCGAGCGGCCCGCGCCGCCTGAGGGATCTCGTGGACCTTGAGCCAGTAGCACTGGCCCTGCTGCGTGAAGAACATGACGTAGTCGTGGGTCGAGGCGATGAACAGGTGCTCGACCCAGTCGTCTTCTTTGGTATGCGCCGAGATCACGCCGCGCCCGCCGCGCCGCTGGCGCCGGTACGCCGACACCGGGAGGCGCTTGATGTAGCCCGCGTGGGACACGGTGATCACCATGTCCTCCTCGGCGATCAGATCCTCGATCGAGAACTCGCCCTGGTCGGCCACGATTTCGGTGCGCCGCTCGTCGCCGAACCCATGGGCCAGCTCCGAGAGCTCTTCCTTGAGGATCTTCAGGCGCCGCGGCTTCGACGCGAGGATCTCCTTGCACTCCTTGAGGAACTTGCGGACTTCCTTGAGCTCCTCCTCGAGCTTGGTGATCTCGAGGGCGGTGAGCCGGGCGAGCCGCATGTTGAGGATCTCGGCCGACTGCTTCTCGGACAGCTTGAACCGCTTGCGCAGGCTGGCGTCCGCGCTTGGCGCGTCCTTCGACTTCTTGATGATGCGGATCACTTCGTCGATGTGGTCGACGGCGATCTTCAGGCCTTCGAGGATGTGCTCGCGGTCCTGCGCGCGTCGCAGCTCGAACTCGGTCCGGTGGACAATGACGGAGTGGCGGTGCGCGATGAAGTGCTCGAGCAGCTCCTTCAGCGCCATCTCCTTCGGCGCGCCGTCCACGAGGGCGAGCATGATCGCGCCGAACGTCACCTGCATCTGCGTGTGCATGTAGAGCTGATTGAGGACCACCATCGGCACGGCGTCCCGCTTCAGCTCGATCACCAGCCGGATGCCGTCCTTGTCCGACTCGTTCCGGAGATCCGAGATGCCTTCGAGCTTCTTGGCCACCGCGAGATCGCGGATCTGATCGTGCACGCGCTCGGGACTGACCTGGTAGGGGAACTCCGTGACGACGATTTGCTGCCGTCCCGTGGACTTCACTTCCTCGACGTTGGCGCGTGCCCGGATCACGATCCGGCCCCGGCCCTTCTCGTAGCACTCCTTGATGCCGTCGCGCCCGTAGATGATGGCCCCGGTCGGGAAGTCCGGACCCTTGATGAACTTCCGCAGGTCCTTGATCGACGCGTCGGGATGGTCGACCAGGTGGTTGATCGCCTCGACCGTCTCGCCGAGGTTGTGAGGCGGGATGTTCGTGGCCATCCCGACCGCGATGCCCGCCGAGCCGTTGACGATGAGGTTCGGCAGCCGGGCGGGGAGCACCGTCGGCTCCTGCAGGCGGTCGTCGAAGTTGGGGACGAACACGACGGTGTTCTTGTCGATGTCCTCGAGCATCGTCATCGCGACGCGCGTGAGGCGGGCTTCCGTGTAGCGGTAGGCAGCCGGCGAGTCCCCGTCCACCGAGCCGAAATTCCCCTGCCCGTCCACCAGCGGGTAGCGCAGCGAGAACTGCTGCACCATGCGAACCAGCGAATCGTAGACCGCCACGTCGCCGTGCGGATGGTATTTGCCGAGCACGTCGCCCACGACGGTCGCGCACTTCTTGTACGGCCGGCCGGGAACGAGCCCCAGCTCGTTCATGGCATACAGGATCCGGCGGTGGACCGGCTTCAAGCCGTCGCGCACGTCGGGCAGGGCGCGCGCCACGATCACGCTCATCGAGTAATCGAGGAACGACTCCTTCATCTCGTCTTCGATGAGGCGCGGCAGGATGCGTTCGCGGACGTTCGGAGCGGTCATGAGACCAGGTGTCAGGTGTTAGATATCGGGTGTCAGCAAGGCACGGGGAGACTGCCTAAGTTGCTAAACAATAGTCACTTAGGTCGTGAAAGGCAACGTGATAACGCCCGCTAACTGGGGGTGGGCGCAGTACTTACGCGAGTCCATTTGACGGTTGGTTGATGGTCGCTGCCCAGCTTATTCCCAGCCTGAAGCCTGGGCTCGGCCAACACTGTGCTGAAGCACACGGAGCGAAGCGGCGTCGTTGAGCGGGAGTGTCCTTCAGGACAACGCTGCGCCGAGCCCAGCCTTCAGGCTGGGGACACCCATTGGGGCGTACCTCAACTCTCATGTCCACTCACCAGATCTATTTCCACCTCGCCTGGACGACGCGTGATCGCGCACCGATGATCGATGCGGCGACGCGGACCTTCCTGGATGCGTTCTTCCGGAGAACGGCTGCGCGGGAGCATGCCGACAAGGGAGGCAGCAGTTACGCCGCGAGTCGCTTACCGGGCAACATTCTCGGGCTGCGCTGGGCGAAGGAGTACTCTGTGACCACCGTCAGGATAATGCCTCGCCGAGCCCATCCTTTAGGATGGGAAGAACGACGAAGAGACCTTCACTCCTGGATCTGAATCGCGATCTTCCCGAACTGTTCTCCCCGCTCCATCCGCTCGAACGCCGCGCGGGCCTCGGCGAACGGGAACACGCGATCGACGACTGGCCGCAACTCGCCCGCGCCGAGCAGGCGCACGATCTCGCGATACTCGACCTCGTTTCCCATGGTCGAGCCCATGATGCTCCACTGGTACCAGAACAGTCGGCGGAGGTCGAGCGTGGCCTTCGGGCCGGTCGTCGCCCCGCAGGTCACGAGCCGCCCGCCGCGCCCGAGCGAGCGCAGCGATTCGTCCCAGGTCGCTTCTCCGACGTTCTCGATCACGACGTCGGCGCCGCGTTTGTGGGTGAGCGCCCGCACCTCTTGCGAGACTTTCTGGGTCGCGTGATTGAGCGTCACGTCGGCCCCGAGGCGCCGCGCCTCCGCGAGCTTGGCGTCGTGGGACGAGGTGACGATCACCCGGGCTCCCTTGAGCTTCGCGATCCGCATCGCCGCGAGGGACACGCCACCGCCGATCCCCCACACGAGCACCGTCTCGCCTGGCCGCACCTGTGCCCGGGTGACCACCATGCGCCAGGCCGTCAGGGCGACGAGGGAGAATGCCGCCGCCTCGGCCCAGGTGAGCGGGGTCGGGAGCGTCGGCAGGGTGGCGACATTCTGCTCGGGGACGACGATGGTCTGGGCCAGGGTGCCCGGGAGGTGCTCGCCCAGGATGCCGTAGTTGCGGCACAGCGAGTGCTCACCGGCGCGACAATACTCGCAGGTGTAGTCCGCGATCCCGGGGTTGAGCATCACGCGGTCGCCTGGCCGCACCGAGCGAACGTCGGCGCCCACCGCGTCGACGACACCCGCGCCATCGGAGCCGACGATATGAGGAAAGTGGTATTCGTGGGCCAACCCCCGCACCACGAAGAGGTCGAGGCGGTTGAGCGCGGCCGCGCGCAGCGCGACCCGGACCGCGCGCGCGCCCAGCGGGACCGCGGGATCGGGGACGTCGGCGACTTGCAGCTGATCGAGACCGCCGGTGGCGCGGATCACCCAGGCGCGCATGGCGTGAGCGCCCGCTAGGGCATGAAGGCCGGAGACACCATCTGCTCGGCGCCCGTCGTCGGGATCGGGACGGGCGCGGCCCCCCCACTCGCGCCAACCGGCTGGACGTACACGCGGAAGACGTTTTTTTGCACCGCCACGACCAGCCCGAGCAGATCGCCCCCCGGCGAGACCGCGAAGTCCGTGACCATGAGGTCCATGGCCGAGAGCGGCGCGACCTTGCCCGTCACGAGGTCGGCCTTCACGACCTGGGTGACGGTGCGGCCGCTCTCCTTTTGCTCCACCAGGTAGGTGAGCGAGCCGTCGCGCAGAAAATGCGGCGCGCTCTCCTTGGTCTGCGGGCCTCTGGTGAAGGCGCGCGGGTTCGACCCGTCCTTCGACATGAGCCAGATGTGACCGTTGCCCTCGCGGTTCGAGACGAAGGCGATCGTCTCGCCGTCCGGCGACACGCTCGGCTGAGAGTTGTCCGCGGGCTCCTGCGTGAGCTGCACCGCGTCAGAGCTGGTGATCGGCTGCAGAAAGATCTGGCGATGCCCCGTGCGCAGGGAATGGAACGCCACGGCCTGACCGTCGGCCGTGAAGGATGCGTCCCCGTCCGCGCCCGGAGAGTTGGTGAGTCGCGCGGCGCTGGTCCCGTCGGTGTCCATGATGTAGATCTCCGGCTGCCCGTCGCGGGTCGACGTGAAGGCGATGCGGGAGCCGTCAGGGGAGAAGGCGGGCTCGGTCGCGGTTGCGGTGTCGTCCATGAGCTTGCGCAGCTGCGCAAGGTTGGAGCGCTCCGCCGCGTACAACTGAAACCGACCGGAGCGCGAGCTCGCGAGCACGATCTCCCCCTGCACGAATACCTCGGCCACCGCGCGTCGCCCCCCAGGTGCCGTCGCGACGATGCGCACGTGGCCGTACGCCACGGTCGCCACGGTGCCGTCCTCGCTGACAGTGGCGACCGACGGGTTGTCGGAGGCCCACGTGACGCCGGTGGCCGGGCCGATGACGACACCCGCCTCGTCCGCGAAGCTCGCCTTCAAGGGGACGCGCCGGCCGAGCGGCACGCCCACCCGAGTGGCGGACAGCTTCAACCCGGCCGCGATCACGCGGACCTGCCACGTCACGACGAGCCCCGGACCCGGGCCCTTCACGACTACTGTCGTTCTGCCGGCCCGCTTCCCGGTCAGCACACCCGTCGCGGGGTCGAAGCTCGCGAGCGAGGTGTCCCCCACAGTCCAGCGGAACGGCGCTTCGAGCACCGGAGTCTTGTCGGCCGCGAGCGCCTGCACCACAAAGGTCGCCGTGCCCTGGATCGGGAGCGGCAGCTCCGTCCTGAACGTCGGGATCACCCTCATCTGCTCCACGGTCCGGTGAACCACGATGTCCACGCTCTTGGTTTGCAGCAGTCCCGAGACGGTCAGGGTCGTCCTTCCAGGGGCCACCGCGGTGACCACGCCGGTGAGGCTCACCCGCGCGACGCTCGGATCCGCGGCGGACCACTGCAAGGCCAGGGGGCTGACCACGCGGCCGCCCTGGGCGGGCACGACCACGTGGAGCGTATCCACGTCGGCGGGCGACATGACGACGGGCACTGCCTCCAGGATCGCGAGGTCGCTCGGCTGGACGACGACCGGGGCAGTCGCCGTGAGTCCGGTCGTGCTCGTGCCCTGCACCGTGCCCTGGCCGGGCGCGAGGGCGACGATCACTCCATCCTGATCCACGCTCGCGATATCGGGGCGCAGGGACTTCCAGCTGACCGCGACCGGCGCGGCGGGTGTGCCGTCGTCTTTGAGCGCTCGCGGCGACACGTGCGTGTTCTCGGAGGGAAGGAGATAAACGGTCGGGGGCTCGATCCGCAGCACAGCGGCCGGCCCGGCGCCGGCCGGCTGACCGGCGAACGGGTCGGTGGCGCGAGCGCCGCCCGACTCCGCCCCGGGCCGGGCGGGCGCACTCGCGGTCACCGGAGGTTGGGCGGCTCCGCCGCCCGCGGCGGGGGCCGGGGCGCCCACCACCTGGACCGCCGCCTGTCCTTTGCGCGCGCCCGCTCGGGCCTCGACGATCGCCACCCCGCCACCCACACCCGTCACCGTTCCGTCGTTCGCGACTTTCGCCACCGCGACATTGTTGGACGACCAGATGACGCGCGCGGTGGGGATCACGTTGCCGGCACGGTCGAACGCGGTCGCGAGCAGGCCGCTCCGCTCCCCCACCCGGATCGTGAGAGAAGGCGGGGCCACCTGCAGCTCGGCGATGTTCTGCGCCAGCGCGACGCCGGGATAGGCGCAGGCGGCGAGCATCACGACGTTCCGAACGGTCATAGCGGCGCGAAGGTAAGTCGTCGTAAGTGCCGTTGTCAAGCCAACTTGTCACGAACCGCCGCAGCCCATGACGACCGCGGCGGTTGGACACTTGTCCACTTGCGTGGGAGCTTTCCCGCGGTAAGCTATAGGCCACGCCCACGGACAACCAGCGGAGGAGAGATCGTCCGATGCTTGAGCCAACCGATTTTTCGGAGAGCAGCTGGCCTGGCTCCGGAATGATGGAGCCGATGTATCCGCCGGCACCCCCGATACCGCCCTCGCCGATGATGCGCGACCCGATGGCGGCGTCCCGGCCGAAGCCAGCGAAGAAGAGAAAGCCGGCGAAGTCCAAGGCGAAGAAGAAGGCCGCGAAGCGGCGGCCGAAGGCCAAGGCGAAGCGAGGCGCCAAGGCGAAACGGAAGAAGGCGGCGAAGAAACGCCGCCGCTAGAACACTGCGACGTGACACCGCGGGAGCGCCGTTCGGATGGCTGAGCCATCTCCTTACGGCGCTCCCGCGGGACGTTTTTCCGGGTGCGATCGGGTGTGGTGGCGTCCCTCGAACGAAAGAGGAGCGATGGGCGTGGTACGTTGCGCGGCGGGCGCGGGCGCGGTGTTGCTGCTTGCCTGCGCGGTCCCGAGGGTGGTGCCTGGGAACCCGCAGACCGAGGTCGAGGCGATGCTGCACCGCAGCGCGGCCGATTGGAACCGCGGCGATCTCGCGGGCTTCATGGCGGACTATGCGAAAGACTCACTCACGAGCTACGTCTCCGGTGCCCACGTGCAGTACGGGTGGCAGCGGCTGTACGATCGTTACCAGGCCGCGTACTTCGCACCCGGCAAGCGCCGCGACTCGCTTGCGTTCGAAGCGGTGCGGGTCCGCCCGCTGACGCTCGATCTCGCGCTGTGCACGGCGCGCTTCGCCCTGTGGCGCGGCGACTCGCTGACAGCGAGCGGCCCCTTCACTCTGGTCCTCCAGAAGCGGGGCGATCAATGGCAGATCCTGCACGACCACACGTCCAGCGATCCCAAGCCGTGAGTCGCGCCATCGGGTACCGCTCCCCGCTCCACGCGCTCCTCCTGTGTCTCGCCATCGCGTGCCAGCCGGCCAGCGGGGGGATGATCGCGCTCGAGGGCGCCACGCTCATCGACGGCTCTGGGGCCGAGCCGGTGATGGACGCGCTGATCCTCGTGAAGGACGGGCACATTCAGGGCGTCGCGCGGGTGAACGAGATCCCGGTGCCACGCGGTGCGCGGGTGGTGCGCCTGATCGGCAAGACGATCGTACCCGGGCTGATCGACGCGCACGCGCACGTCGAGCGCTGGGCGGCGGAGCGCTACCTGGCCTGGGGCGTCACGACCGTCCGCGACCTCGGCGCGGCGAGCACCGACTCGTCCATTGCGCTCAAGAACGACTTCAACCTGGGCTCGGTGCTGGGCCCGCGGATGTTCACCTCCGGGGCGATGATCGACGGCGCGCCTGCGACCTACGCCACCGCCACAGCCGTGAGAACGTCCGGCGAGGCGCGCAAGGCGGCGGACCAGCGGGCCGTGGCGGGGGTGGATCACGTCAAGATCTACACCAAGTTCACCGCCGACCTGCTCAAGCCGCTCCTGGACGAGGCGACGACCCTCCAGCTCCCGGTGGCGGCGCACCTCGGCAAGATCGACGCACTCACCGCCGCCCAGGCCGGCGTCGCGTCGCTCGAGCACATGGCCGGGGTGGTCCAAGCGACGAGCCGCAATCCTGGGTATGCCAGGGCCCACGACCAGTTCCTGCGCGGTTGGACCACGGAGGAGATGGGCTGGGCCACGCTCGATTCCGCGTCGCTCGCGCGTACGGCGCGCGCGCTCGCGGCCACCCGCGTCGCGATCGTGCCCACCCTCGTGCTCCACGAGATGCTTTCGCGGCTCGACAACCCGACGCTCCTGTCGCGCCCCGGAATGGAGGACGTGCCGGCCGCGGCCGCGAGCGTGCGCGACGTCGCGGGATTGCTGCGCCGCACCGGGTGGCGCACCGCGGAGCTGCAGGCATTCCGCCGGTCACGGGCGCGCCAGAACCAGTTCGTGCGCGAGTTCAAGCGCGCGGGCGGACGCATCGCCGCGGGCTCCGACGCCGCGAACCAGCTGCTCATCCCCGGAGCCTCGCTGCACGAGGAGCTGAGCCTGCTGGTCGCCGCGGGTCTCACGCCGATCGAGGCCCTGACGGCCGCGACCCGCAAGGCCGCCGAGCTGCTGCGCGCCGACTCGCTGGGCCGGGTGGCCAGGGGCAAGGTGGCCGACCTCGTGGTGCTCGACGCCAATCCCGCGGCGGACATCGGGGCCACCCGCCGCATCGCCTGGGTCATGTTCCGGGGCAGGATCATCTATCCCGATTCGCTGAGGAGAGCATGGGGAAAATAGGACTGGCCCTCGTCGCCGTGGTGCTCATCAGCGCCTGCGGGAGACGGGAAACGGGAAACGGGAAACCTGTGTACGACCTCGTCCTCAAGAACGGCTGGATCGTGGACGGCAGCGGCAATCCCCGCTACCGGGGCGACGTCGCCATCGGAGG